>JBAVHJ010000464.1:0-1561 GCA_049685715.1 Terriglobia bacterium
ACCGGGATCTTGCCATGTCTAGAGCACGGTCGACGAGAGGGGACATCACTGGGCTTTAGAGGTGAGGAGATATCATTGTGCGATTGAAAGGCCCGGAGGGCGCTCAGATTGAAGCCCCATCTCGGGGGGGGCGAAAGAATCCCTCAAAGGATAATCCGTAATTCACGTTGAATTACTGTGCTTCCCTGGCGCCCAGAATCTTGAATACGGTATCAGCTATTTTAGGCAGAGATGCGTGAACCAGCGGAGAAAGGTCGGTGGACATCGATTGGATGTCTTCAACGGACACGGTGATGAGAGTGATTTGAGGCAATCGCCCGAGCAGGGCCAGGGACTCCACCAGGTCGCGCAAACCGATGTCATGCGCAGTGAGGGACCTTGGGAAGTCGGTGGCGAAGCGCGGCTTTATGATCCGGAGGGTGCCCGGCGGATTTCCATCCATTGTCGCGTCAATCATGATGATGAAACGGTAACTCTCAAGGTACGAGATCAAATGAAATCCGCCGGTGCCACCATCCAACAGGTGGACATGTGCCGGGAAGGATAATTGTTCAAGCTGGCGGATGGCATGAACACCGACCCCTTCGTCGCCCATCAAATAGTTGCCGATGCCTAGAATGAGAATCGGATCTTCGTCCATGGTCAGGCGCTCATTGACCTCAATTTCGAAATCCAGGTGGAGGGCACGCAGGAGTTGCGCTCGCCGCAGCAAGCTCCATTCGACTCTCTTCAAATATCCTGGTTCAGGATTATTAAGGAAGAAGGGTAAGAGGTCAACTGAGCAAAGGAAATCTTTTGGATTGAGAAAGGGAAAAGCCCAGGGCTCTCCCGCCAGCGGAGGGTCCTGGGCATCTTGCTCCTACCTCCAACAGCCCCCTGCGACTTTGTGCTGCTTCAAGTAGGGCGACCAGTCTGGTCGCCCTACATATCTCAAGCTACTCTGCCTTGGGTTGAACCTCTTTTTCAATGAACTTCCATCCGCCCGCCATTGAAGACAAGATGCCCCGGCCCTCCACGTAATCGTGATAGAACACCAGGTAGACATGCACCATCGAGAAGATGATGAAGAACCACATCATCATATGGTGCCATTGGCGGACGGCAAAGTCTCCGCCCATCAGGGGTACGATCCAGGCGAACAACCGGGGCAGCCGGGCGTTGCTCATCGCGGAGTACATCCCGAACCCGGTGACAGACTGGAACAGAAAGGCCAGGAACGTGAGAAAATAAGTGAGGCCGGCCAGGCTGTTGTGCCCGATCGATTCAATGGGCTTCCCTTCAGCTTGCAGCACATCAACTTTCAAAACCTGCCCCACTTCCTTCCATTGTCTCTTTTGGGTCGGAATGAAGTTCTTCCAGCCGGCGAAGCGGTTGCCGGCAAATCCCCAGTAAATGCGGAAAAGGAAGTTGAAGAAGAACACAAACGCGGCCAGGAAATGAATGAAACGCACCGTCCCAAACCAATAACCAAAGGAAGCTTCTCTTCCCAGCTGAATGGCCAGCGGTCTTCCGATCAGATATCCCGTGATGACCGAAGTAGTGACCGTCAATGCATTCAGCC
>JBAVHJ010000465.1:0-15106 GCA_049685715.1 Terriglobia bacterium
GATGTACACTCCTTCGTTGAAGCGAAGCTCATCGAGCGCGTGGGGGAAATGGGGGGCAAAATCCATACCGGTCGAAGCCGGAATGACCAGGTCGCCTTGGACCTTCGCCTCTACCTGCGGCACCATTGCCGGCAACTGCAAAAAAAGCTCGCTCCTTTGATGGGGGCGTTGCTCACCAATGCACAACGGGATTTGACGACCATTCTCCCCGGGTATACGCACCTGCAGCGAGGCCAGCCGGTGTTGTTGGCGCATTACTGGATGGCGTACTTCGAAATGTTTTCGCGTGATTGGGAGCGAATGACATCGACCCAAAACCGCCTCAACGTGATGCCGCTGGGGTCCGGTGCCCTGGCCGGAGGCGGGTTCCCGATCGATCGGGAGTTTTTGGCCAGAGAATTAGGATTTGAATCGATTTCAAGGAACAGTCTCGACGCGGTCAGCGATCGGGATTTTGCCGTGGAAGTCCACTTTGATTCCTCAATCCTGATGATGCATCTGAGTCGCCTTGCCGAAGATTTGATCCTCTATGCGACTGCGGAGTTTGATTTTATTGAGCTGAGCGATGCCGTCACTTCCGGCAGCAGCCTCATGCCACAAAAAAAGAACCCGGATGCTTTGGAGCTGATCCGGGGAAAGACGGGACGGGTCTATGGGAACCTGCACCAACTCCTGGTGACCCTGAAAGGGCTGCCCCTGGCTTACAACAAGGACCTCCAGGAGGACAAGGAATCCCTCTTCGATACCATAGAGACGGTCGACCTGGCCTTGGCGGTGATGACCGTGGTTGTCCGAACGCTCAAGGTCAAAGTAAACAAGATGAGGGAGGCGGCAGAATCCGGGTTTTTGAATGCCACGGATTGCGCTGATTACCTGGTTCGCAAGGGGCTCCCTTTCCGGGTGGCCCACGAAGTGGTCGGCAGAATTGTTCTCCATCTGCTTCGCCGCGATATCTCCCTTGAAGAATTAAGCCTGAGAGAATTTAGATCCTTTTCACCATTGTTCGAACCTGACATTTTTAATGCCGTGAGTTTGAAGCGGAGTATCGAGAGCAAAATGCTGAAGGGAGGGACGGCGACAAAACCGGTCAGAAAAGCCATCGAAAATGCCAAACGCTATATTGCCCAGATCCAGTAGTCATCCGTCCTGCAAACCCAGGCGGGAATTCGCGATCCGCGGCGCGCGGCTTTCCGACGCCTCCGCGATTCAGTCGATCATTGAAATCTATGCCAGTCAACGGCTGATGCTCCCGCGATCCCTCATGCAAATTTACGAGAACATTCGGGACTACTGGGTGGTCGAGGACCAGGGCCGGGTGGTCGGCCTGGGAGCCCTGCATTGTTTCTGGGAGGACCTGGCGGAGGTGCGGGCCTTGGCCGTGGCCCCGGCTTACAAGAACTTTGGACTGGGTCGGGAGATCGTGCTTCAATTGATGGAGGAGGCGCGCACGATGGGGGCAGCCACAGTATTCGCCTTCACATACATTCCTCAATTCTTCTCAAAGTTCGGGTTTGAGCAGGTGCCTCATAACAGCCTTCCGTTGAAAGTATGGAAAGACTGCATCAACTGCTCTTTTTTCAATAATTGCAACGAGATCGCTATGATTAAGAAGTTGTGAGGGGCGAGACGGCCTCCCCCGAGATCCGCCTTCGAGTTTTATGCCCCGTGCATGTTTTCTCTTTACAAATATCAATTCCTCGCCATAATTCATTCTCTCGTACCCGTATGAAAGCAATCAAATTTCACTTTCTTCTAACAGGATTTTTCCTGGTTTTTTTGTTTTGTCCCGTCGGAACCTCCGCCCAATGGCGCTCTTTGGGCCCTTTTGGGGGCGATGTGCGGTCGTTGGTTCAGGATCCCAATCGACCCCAGCGTCTATATCTTGGGACCGTGGACAGTCAAATTTTCATCTCCACGAACGAGGGAGCCCGCTGGGAACGTATGACTGCCGTAGCGCCGACGCCGGATCTCATTGTGGATCACCTTGTGGTCGACCCCACCGATTCCGATCGTCTCTATGCCGGAGTGTGGTCGGTCACGAGTAACGATGACGGCGGAATATTTCTCAGCCTCGACGCCGGGCGGACGTGGAAGGAATTGCCGGACATGAAAGGACAGTCCGTGCGCGCTTTGGCGATGTCGGCCAGCAATCACCAAATCCTTGTGGCCGGCACGCTCCAGGGAGTATTTGAAACCACGGACAGCGGACAGTCCTGGAAGCGAATCTCCCCCTCACATCATGCGGAGATTCGAAATGTGGAGTCCATCGCTGTCGACCCTCGGGACCCCCGGATCATTTACGCGGGGACGTGGCACTTGCCCTGGAAGACGACCGATGGAGGGAAATCCTGGTTTCAGATTCATCGCGGGATGATCGAAGATTCGGACGTCTTCGCGATCTTCATCCACCCCACTCTCCCGGACAACGTTCTTCTCAGCGCTTGTAGCGGAATTTATGAAACCAGCACCGGAGGAAGCCTGTGGTCGAAGTTCAAAGGAATCCCTCCATCCAGTCGTCGGACTCGATCCATCGTAGCCGATCCCAGCGACCCCAAAGTCATCTATGCCGGCACCACGGAGGGTTTGTGGAAGACGACCGATGGGGGCGTCATCTGGAATCGCATGACCGCCCGCACCCTCACCGTTAACTCCATTGTCCTCGATTCCCGGGATCATTCCAGACTCCTGCTGGCGACCGATGATTCGGGGGTCTTGTTGAGCACCAATGGGGGGCGACAGTTCATTCCCATCAATGACGGATTCACCAGTCGTGTTGTCTCCTCCGTGCTCTTCGATCGCCAGACACGGGGAAGGATTTATGTTGGAGTTCTATATGATTCCGAGAATGGGGGGGTGTTCCGGACAGAGGACGGAGGAATCTCCTGGCGACAAACAATTGATGGATTGACCACCACGGACGTGTATACCCTCTTCCAGTCTCCATCCGATCCTTCCCTTTGGGCTGGAACTTCGGAGGGAGCTTTTGTGTTGACCTCCTCAACGGGTCGTTGGAAACGTGCGGATCGGGTGGTGGGGTCCCGGGCAGTGCCCTCGAAACCACCCCGCTCGACTGCCGGACCAACGACGGGATTGGGTGGGGTGACGGGCTTTTCGGGGGACCCGTCTCCGGGGCGACCGTTCTACGCCGCATCTCAGCGAGGACTCTTTGTGTCGCGCGATGCGGGCGCGAGCTGGAAGCCGCTTGCGCTTCCTGCCGTTGGCGGCAGAGGGTCCACCGTCCTGGCTCTGACGGACGGACGAATCATCCACGGCACCTCCTCCGGTCTGCTCTTCTCAAAGGATCGGGGGATACACTGGAATGTGATCTCTCTTGAAGAGGGTCCAATTCCCGTTCATTCCATTGCTGCCCTTCCGGACGATGACGCGGTGGTCCTGGCGGCAACGGGACGAGGGGTTTACCGGTCGATCGATGGCGGAGCGACCTGGGCTCGCTCGGGGATCGGCTTGCCCCGCTCGGACATTGGGGATATTCGTTTCGACATCCACCGCGGTGTTGAAATTTATGTGACCGAATCCCATTGGGGTTCGATCTATCATTCGGCAGATCGGGGAGAAACGTGGAATTTGATCAGCCCCCAGGCCGATTGGGGGCTGAAGTTCCGGTCCATTTTACCGGACCCTCTCGACCCATCGCGCGTCTACGCCTTGTTCTTCCGGGAAGGATTGTACTGGTTGGACGCCGGAAGTTTTTCAAAAACGAAGAACCCACTTCCCGGCGACCGCAGGAGCGAGCTGAACCGTAATGACCAGGCCAAATGACCGTTGGATTGAAATTGAAGGAGGGGTGACCACACCTCTCAATTACAAAGCCGCTGCCCTCGCCGCGGGGATCAAACCCGGCTCGCAGAAGAAGGATCTGGCAATCTTGTTCAGTGAATCGCCTGCCTTGGGAGCCGCGCTGTTCACGCGAAACCGCGTCGCGGCCGCGCCCGTGTTGATTTCGCGCAGGCTCCTTTTGGAGAGGCGGGGACGGGTGCGAGCCCTCATTGTGAATTCTGGAAATGCCAACGCTTGCACGGGAAAGCGTGGCCGGCAAGACGCTGAGCGCATGGCCCGGATGGCCGCGGGCGCTTTGAAGATTCCCGAAGGTTCTGCCCTCGTCGCCTCGACTGGAGTGATCGGTCTGGCACTTCCCATGGATCGGATCACGCGCGGCATCCCGAACGTTGTCGAGCGGCTTTCAAATCACGGAGGACCTGATTTCTCTGAGGCCATTCTTACGACCGATACGCGGAAGAAGAATTGCGTCGTTCGCTCCCGGCTGGGGGGTCGAGCGGTCACCATTGCCGGGACCGCCAAAGGCGCCGGAATGATTCAGCCGCGCCTGGCGACCATGTTGGCTTTTCTCACGACGGATGCGAGCCTCTCCCTCTCGCTTTTGAAAGAAGCGCTGCGCCTGGCCGCGGAGGTTTCCTTTAACCGGGTCACGGTGGATGGCGATACGTCGACCAACGACTCGCTCTTCCTGCTGGCGAACGGGGCGAGTGGCGCACCGACGATTTCGAGAAAAGGTCGTTCGTTCAACCATTTTTTGCAGGGGCTCCTCCACGTGTGTACTTCGCTGGCCCGGAAAATTGCCCGTGATGGCGAGGGAGCATCGAAATTCATTTCAGTCAACGTCAATGGAGGCCGAACATCCCTTGAGTGTGAACGCGTCGCCCGGAGCATTGCGAACTCCTCGCTTGTCAAGACGGCGATGGCCGGAGCCGACGCTAATTGGGGGCGCATCATTTGTGCTGCCGGCTACTCAGGAGTTCCCCTGAACCCGGAGCGAGTGGACATCTCTTTGAACGGCCTTCAGGTTTGTCGCCGCGGTCAACCGACCCGCTTTGACGAAGTTCGCGCCAAGGAATTGTTGCAAAACCCGGATATCCTGATCGATGTCCGCCTTGGACAGGGGCGCCACTCAGCTACAGTTTGGACTTGCGATTTGACCGAAGATTACATCAGAATAAATGCCTTATACCGAACCTGATTTGTCTCGGCGCTCCCAGCGCCTCTGCGGCGATTGCCGGTTTCCGATTTATCTTAATCATGAGGGTGGCCATGATGGAAAGCGAAGTGTCGATATCATGCCGAAATCTAAAATACTCAACTCGAAAAAGATCTTTACCGGGAGGACGATCGAGCTGGTTCAAGATTATGTCGTTGAACCCAGCGGCCGCTCGACCACACGGGAGGTGGTTCGCCATCCCCCCGCAGTCGTCATCCTGCCCATGATCAACAAGAGCGAAATCGTCCTCATTCGCCAGTACCGCTATGCGGTGGATGATTTTCTGTGGGAACTTCCCGCGGGGAGTGTTGAGAATGGGGAGACCATTCTCCAGGCTGGAGGCCGGGAGTTGGAGGAGGAAACCGGCTATCGTGCGGGTGCGGTATCGGAACTGGCCAAGTTCTATTCAGCACCCGGATTTACGGATGAACAGATGCATCTGCTCGTCGCCTCCCAACTGACAAAGGCCCAAGCGCATCCCGACAGTGACGAGAGCATTGAATGCCATGCCATTTCGCGGGAGAAGGTTTTCGCCATGTTGTTTGGCGGCGACATCATCGACGCCAAGACCATTGCCGGGCTCTTGCTGGCGAAATCTAAGTTGAACCTGTGAGCAACGGTGCTTCCAAGGGACTTCCGAAGCCCTGGCCGTAGACCATGAACTCGATCAGGAAATCAATGACTCCTCGGGCGATAAGGAATCATGCATGATTAACCTCCCTATAGCGAAGAGACAGTAGAATTGACGTTGATTCGTTGGATGCTTTCCCTCACTTCAGCGGAAGGTCTGGGGGTCCTCCAACGGAATGTTCAGTCCCTTCTGAGGATGCGTGACCACACATCCATAACCTGATTTTCTCGAAACCCTTCGAACGCCCCTGCACCAAAAGGCGGATTTTCTTCATCGTCGGCGGTGTGTGCCGTAAGCCATGACCCTCCATTGCCAAACCGCCTTGTTAACACTCCCCCAACAAATCCACACCATCGGGCGCAGGAACCCCTTTTTGACAATCACCCCAATTCCATTTATAATCACCCATTTATGAAAGCGGCCGCAGAGTTCGCTATCAGGCCGCCACTTTAATCGTGGAGCGGGTAGAGCCTTCGGATGGAGTCGAATAGTAATCTCATTGTTCGAGGCGCACGCGTCAACAATCTCAAGAACGTCTCCTTTGAACTTCCGTTCAACAGCCTCACGGTCGTGACCGGCGTGAGCGGCTCGGGAAAATCGTCACTCGCATTTGATCTGCTTTATGCCGAGGGGCAGCGACGTTACATCGAATCCCTGTCCGCCTACGCCCGACAATTTTTGGAGCGCATCGAGAAACCTGATGTGGATGGCATTGACGGCATTATGCCGGCTATCGCTATCCGACAGAAGACCTCCTCTCGAAATCCGCGGTCCACGGTGGCCACCACCACTGAAGTTTATGATTTTCTGCGGCTGCTGTTCGCCCGCATCGGCGTCACTTACTGCCGCCGTTGCGGAGAGCCGATTCAGAAGGATTCTCCCAACCAGGCCGCAGAAAGAATTCTCAAACTTCCGGAGGGCACGAGATTCTACGTTCTCTTCACGGTCCACAATTCCGATCCGACGGGACACACTTCCGACCCTAAAGGACCCCGCCCGAAGAAGTCGAAACACGGCCCTACTCCGCAGGCTGTCGCTGTTAAAGAGACCTTAAGTGAGCTGCGTAAAGGCGGCTTCGGGCGACTGGTTCAAAACAGCCGGGTTTTTGAATTCTCCACGCCCGAGTCGCTTATCGATTTGAACCTGGACGAACCCATCTATGTGCTGGTCGATCGGCTCTCGGTGAGCCCTGAAATTCGTCAGCGTCTCATCGATTCATTGGAGATCTGCTTTAAGGGCGGCAAGGGCCAAGCCGTTATCCAGTTGATGGAAAGTCGCGAAGGCAGCCCGGTCACACCGGCCGAACCCTCTCAACGAGAGTTGTCCGGGATGTCCGAGGCGAATCAGCGAGAACCCCTGCTCTTCTTCAGCGACAAGTTTGAGTGTAAGCAGTGCAACATCGCCTACCCTGAGCCGGAACCTCAACTCTTCTCCTTCAACAATCCTTACGGCGCGTGCCCGCGGTGTCAGGGTTTTGGTAACACCATCGATTTTGATCTTGACCTGGTGATTCCGGACAAGAACAAGTCCCTTGAAGGCGGGGCCATCGAGCCATGGACGAAACTCCAATATCGACATCCGATGATTGAACTGCGAAAGCTGGCCCGTGAAAAAGGTATTCCCCTTAATGTTCCCTACCAACAACTTTCGGAGGACCACAAGAAGGTCATTCTGGAAGGGCAAGGGCGGTTTTTGGGGCTGAAGGGGTTCTTTCAATACCTCGAACGGAAAAAATACAAACTTCACGTGCGCGTGTTTCTGAGCCGCTATCGTGGGTACTCCATGTGTCCCGACTGTCATGGAACCCGCCTTCGATCTGAAGCGAGGGATGTTAAGGTGGGTGGCAAGGCGGTCACAGAAATCAATGCCATGACTATTGCGGAGGCATACACCTTTTTCCGAACCCTCAGTTTGACGCCTCTCCAGGAAGCCATCGCCGGCAAGCTGCTTGAAGAGATCCGGCTTCGCCTCAAGTTCCTTTTTGAAGTGGGGCTCCACTATATCTCGCTGGACCGGCTGGCTTCGACGCTCTCCGGAGGTGAATCACAGCGCATTCAGCTGGCCTCCTCGCTCGGTTCCTCCCTGGTGGGAACGCTGTATATTTTGGATGAACCTTCGATCGGCCTCCATCCTCGTGATTCGCAGAGGCTCATCAGCCTGCTGAAGAACCTGCGTGATTTGGGAAACACCGTCGTGGTGGTGGAGCATGATGCAGAAATGATGAAGGCAGCCGACCACATCCTTGACCTGGGTCCAGGGGCGGGGGAGCTGGGCGGCACCGTCGTCTACTCCGGCCCCTATGAGAGCCTTGCACGGGAAGGCCATTCGCTGACCGGACGGTATCTCAACGGCGATCTGCGGATCAATGTGCCCCGTCAGCGCGCCCGGCAAACGGGGAAATATCTGAAAGTTTTCGGCGCGCAAATGCACAATCTCAAGAACATCGATCTGTCCATTCCACTGGGCTTGATGGTCACCATCACCGGCGTCTCCGGATCGGGCAAGTCCACCCTCGTTCACGATGTTATTTACGAAGCCTATCGCGAACACCGGGGAGAAAAGGTGAGTCATCGAGCCTACAGCCGCGTTGAAGGATGGGCCCATATCAAAGAAGTGATTCTCGTCGACCAGTCCCCTATCGGCCGTAGCCCACGGTCCAATCCCGTCACCTATATCAAGGCGTTTGACGCCATCCGGGAGGTTTTTGCTTCCACCCCGGAAGCGCAAAAGCATGGGATGCACGCTGGACATTTCTCATTCAATATCCCCGGAGGGCGCTGCGAAACCTGTGAGGGGGATGGCCGCGTGACGGTGGAGATGCAGTTTCTCGCTGACGTGGAGTTGATCTGTGAAGAGTGCAAGGGCTGTCGATTCAAGCCCTCCGTGCTTGAGGTCAGGCACAAAGGAAAAAACATCCACGAGGTCCTCCAAATGACCGTCCGGGAAGCGCTGACCTTTTTCTCGAGTTTTCCAAAAATCGTCAAAAAGCTCAAAATCCTGGAAGAGGTGGGGCTGGGCTATATTCGGTTGGGGCAATCGGCAACCACTCTTTCGGGGGGTGAGGCGCAACGCGTAAAACTCGCCACCCATCTCGCCCAAGCCACAAGTGACTCCGTTCTGTACATTTTCGATGAACCCACCACCGGGCTTCATTTCGACGATATTAATAAGCTCCTCCGCGCGTTCCACAAACTCATTGAAGCACGGGCCTCTCTTCTGATTATTGAGCACAACCTGGATGTGATTAAGTCTTCGGATTGGGTGATTGATCTGGGGCCAGAGGGGGGAGACGCGGGCGGCCAAGTCGTAGCCTACGGGACTCCGGAGCAAGTGGCGAAGATTGATAAGTCTTATACGGGTAAATTTCTTAAAGCAGCTCTCATGAACAACCACTTTAATAATGGAAACCAGGGAAATGGCGGCGGGGGCCGGAATTCGAACATTGAAAGATTAGAAAAATGAGGCGGGGGTTCTTCCGTTATGAGAGGGCGTGGGGCGTGTCGTTCGGGATGGCGGATGCCCCACCAATTTGAGAGAAGGCCGGGTCCTACCTCTGCAGAGAAGCTCTCAGATCAGTTTTTTCGATTCATCCACTGATTTCGTGGATTTCATCATATCCTTAAATCCCAAAACCTTGGCTACGGCCCCTTCATCCTCTGCTTCTTTTTTCATCCCCTTCTTCATGTACAGCATGGAGAGGCTCGAATGGGCCAAGATGTCGTCCGGATCGATGGCGATGAGTTGTTTGGCGGCTTCAATACCCTTATCCAAGTCGTTGATGGCGCTGTAGGCATTGATCAAGGCATGCCAGACATCGCTGTACTGAGAATCAATTTCGAGCGCCTCTTTGTAACACTCAATCGCTTCGAGCAGATTGTCTTCCAGGGCAAGCATGACCCCCTTTTCGTACAAGTCCTCTTTGGATTCCATCAATTTTGTCCTCTTTCGCCAGACCTCTCACGCGTGGATGAAAGTTTATACCACATCTTGGAGGGAAGAACAAAAGCCGTGGAGCCCCAAGTCCCTGAACCCCTAAGAAACCTGGTCTACACCCCTGCCCAATCCGTTGTCCGTGCCAGAATAGGAGTAGGAAATGTTGGTCACGCCAAAGTTGCGGAATGGGGCAAGTGATCGTGTCGTGATAGCATTTGGGAGAATATCGGCCGAATCAAAAGGGTTCTTCGGACCAGGCAAATGAGGCCAGCCGCCACATTGAATTCTGCCGCACAAAGACCCATGTGCCTCGTCCTTTGTACCCACGGATGTTGCGATCCGCAAACGCGTTGGAGAGTTTTTTGAAATTGGCTTGTGCGACAACGGCGTTGGGAGAAGGGGTCAGTTGCAGGTTTTCCACGGTGAGATTAACGGCCTGGCCGGCCTTGAAGTATTGATGATAGAAGAGCCGGGCGCGGGCCAGGTCCATCGATTCTCCGGTATTGCCATTAATCTCCGCATAGTCTGAAACACAATCATTAAGAAGCTGATCCGCATCGTGATTCTGATACGCGGACCTCTCCCGGTCCAGCAATTCCTGGAGTGTGGCTGTGAAATCCTCTGACTTTTGACTCACCCCTTGCGCGGTGGTCTTTGTGGCGCGCCATTCATCGATTTTCTGTCCGCCCAGGTAGCCACCAACGGCCCCGATCACAAGGATGACGACAAGATAAATCATTCCTTTCACGGAATCACTCTCCCTCTCTCAGTGTTAGATATGAATACCCAGCCTGAAGGCACAATAAACAAAAACCTCCCGAAGCGAATGCCAGAACCGGGCCGCTGGAGAGTTCTCAATGGGGCTGCCCGGGGCGGGAGAAGGATACACGAGGATACCCTCATATGCAAAGATGGCTTTGCTACGGAACAGATGAAACCCGTCGCTCACCACAATACAGGAACGGAACCCCTCCTGAGTCAACCGCTCTTTGACCGAGCGGACGCTTTGCAGAGTGGTCTCCCCGTTGGGGTCGACCTCGATCGCAGCAGCGGGCACGCCCCGTTTCATCAGGTACTCCCTGGCGGCCCCCGCTTCGGTGAAGCGCTTATCCAGACCGTAGCCCCCCGTCGTGATAATCCGAGGGGCCAGCTTCCTGTTGTACAGGTTGACGGTGTGATCCAAGCGTGCCTTCAGAACAGGCGAGGGGCGGCCATTGTATTGAGCCGCACCCAGAACAACGATGCAATCGGAACTCCGGGCTTCGTCCCGGGTCGCCTGTCCCCGGATGGCGGAATAAATCGTCAGGCCATACATGATGATCACGACAACGAGCAATCCCAACAGAAGCCAGATTCTGATGCGTTTTGATTGCCCTCTCATGGTCATCAGGCTAGAGCCATTTTTTCAATTTACTTCTGCTGATTACACCTTCGCGTATGATTCTCATCGTGGGTCCGGTCATATCGACAACGGTCGAAGGTTTATCGGCAAGGACAGGACCGCCATCAATCAGCATGTCGACGCGGCCGCCGATTTGCCCGAGCACCTGGCTGGCGGTCGTACACGAAGGCAGCGTGGAGAGGTTGGCGCTAGTGGCCGTTAGCGGAACTCCGGCAGACCGAATCAGTCCCCGGGCTAACTTTGAATTGGGCATTCGCAGACCTATGTTTCCGGTTCCGCCGGTCACTTTGAGAGGAAGGCGGTGCGAAGCGCGCATGACGATCGTCAGCGGACCCGGCCAGAATTCCTCGGTGAGCGCCTCCAAGTCATCGGGCAGCACCGCCGTCAACATGGGGATTTGTTCCACATTGTCGAGGAGCAACAACAAGGGCTTGGACCGGGGCCGTCCTTTGATCTGATAGACGCGCTCCACTGCCGCCAGGTTAAAGGGATCGGCCCCCAGCCCATAGAAAGTATCTGTCGGAAAAGCCACAACCAGCCCTGCTTGGATCGCCTTGCCGGCGGGAATGAGTTCGGATTCCTTGAATTTCTTTTGATCCACACTGATGATTTCAGTGGCAATGTGCATGATGGGGAGCAGCCTCGACTCTCGGATGCGAATGATAGCGCAGGCACTTGCAAATCATCACTTCAATTACATTATCGCATATTCGACCTGTTTTTTGAACGCTCCATGCAATGCGACTTCTCATTGCTTTTTTGGCCTTCAGACTTTATCATTACGTCGCGATTCAACCTATTCGGGGAAATTTGAATCTAATGGTTGGTGTTCCGATAGGTTTTAGAACCGCACATCCCATCCGGCAGGAGCAGATGATATCCACTAAACTGCGTATTTTGGTCTACTTGGCTCTCCTTTTGTTGTCTTTGGCAAGCCCCACAGTTCTCTCGATCGGTCAACTCAACCCCCTCGCACTTCCCCAGGCAACGTTGACATCACCGATCTCCGCCTCTGACACCCTCTTGAATGTTGACAATGCCATTGGTTTTCCAGCGACAGGAGAAGTGGCTATCGGCACAGAGGTGCTTGCCTACAGTTCTATCACGACCAACTCGTTTGTCGTTTCTGGGCGGGGCCAGGCATCCACAACCGCTGCTGCTCATGACGCCGGTTCCGTGGTCACTTTTTTCCCGGTTCACGCGGGATTGCTCACAACGTCAATTGATGCCGTAGTCACCACCTTGAACCTCAATTCGACCTCCACCTTTCCCCCTGGATTCGGCTCGATGCTGATTGATCAGGAGATCGTGAACTATTCCGGTGGGACAACAAACACGCTGACCTCCTTGAGCCGCGCTCAAGCAGGAACCACCGCTGCCGCTCACAACGCCGGGGCCTTGATCATTGGCCGTGCGACTTCGCCCCCGATTCTGACCTTTACCCTCCCGAGATTGATTTCTGCGGGAGATAATTTCTCGGGGATGGCTTTGACCAATCTGTCCGATGGGCCCGCCAATGTCAGTCTTAACCCGTTTAATTCTGATGGAACGCCGCTGACCTTTGCCGATTCTACGGGCACCCAAGTCTCGGCTGCACGCGCTTTCACCGTGGCGGCACACCAACAATTTGTCGGCAATATCTTTGACATGCTCCCGAACTTGGGCACGGCGACCGATTTCTACGTCCAAATGACAACAGGTAACACCAGTGCGCTGGGGGTCGTGCCCGTGGGAAACGTGGATCCGAGCGCCGGACTGAATCGTCTGGAACTGGCTCCGATCTCGGTGGCCCCATCTACCGATGTTATTTTGCCGGTGGCGCTGCAGAGCTCGCAGCAGTTTTCGGCCGACGTTGCTTTGGAGGTGGGAATTCTTGCGGGGCCAGCTCCCTCGGATATCACTGCTGATTTCGTGGATTCAAACGGCAATGTCGTCCAAACGACCACCCTGACTTCACTAGGAGCCAACCAGCGGTTAATCAAAGGCCTGAGTGATCTCTTCTCCAACCTGTCGGGTCAAACGGTTGAAAAGGGATACATTCACTTGTCGTCGGTGGCACCGTTTACTGCCTACGAAATGGTTTTCGTGGGAAGGGAAAATGGATACCTGAGTGCGGTGTCGCGCTCGGACGCTGCCTCAACCCTGAATATCCCCTTTGCCATTTCCGTGGGGCCTTACGAGACGCGTCTCCTGATTACCGATGGGACCGCCGCGGTGTCAGGGCAAGCTCCCAGCGACACCGTCACCGTTCGAATCACCGCCTTTAACTCCGATGGGAGCCTGTTCACTGGCAGTGGAGTCACGAATCCAGCCGTGGTGAGTTTTCCGGCATCGGGGCAGCTTTCCCAGTTCATTAGCAGTGTCTTTGGCTTGACGGCGGACAAGGTCTTCTCGGGTTATCTGAAGGTGGACCTTGAGCCCGGCTCCTCTTCGCCCGGGATTTTGGCCTCCGCGCTCATCCTCCATACAGGACGGAACCAATTGACCGCGGTTCCGGGGCAGATCGTCGCCATGCCGAAATTCGTTTTGACTCCCGCACTCTTCGATCTTCAAATCACCACCGCGCTTTCGCTGGTGAATCCCAATTCCACACCGGCTCCTACTCAGATCCAGATCATTCGAGGGTCCGGGGCGTTGCAAGAGTCGCAAACCGTCATGATCCCAGCATCCGGACAAGCGATTGCCGTTTTCTCTTCGCTCTTCCCGGATATCGGTGTGGAATCCGACGGCTATGCTCTCATTACCAGCCCACTTCCCCTCTACGGCATGCTCGTTTTTGATAATGGGGTCTTTCTTGCCTCGGGCTACCCGCTCCGTCTGCCTGCTGAGTTCGTGGTTTCGCCTAATCCCATGGGCCTGGCCACTCCGCTCGATTCAACTGTCCCTTCAAGCGCTTCGACTTTTTCCCTCTCGGTTCAAATCCCTTTCCCCGCCCCGGCGGGAGGATTTCAGGTCAACTTGAAGCTCCAGAACTCGAGCATCGCCTCCCTGTCCTCAAACACTCTGATCATACCGGAAGGCCAGACCAGCGGGACAGTGGATGTGACTGCTCACCTCAGCGGAGCCACGGTTGTCAATATCACCGCTCCAGGATTCAGGACCACCTCGGTGGTCGTGAATGTGCAAAACACGCCAGACCTCACATTATCTCGAAATCTGGGCATCTCCCCCAAGAATGCTACGGTTTCCAGCGGAGGAACGCTCCAATTCAACCTCTCTTTTGATACCACCAATAATCCCCCCGTCCTGTGGAACGTTAGCGGAGTGTTAAACGGACAAAATGCAGTCGGGACGATTACTCAGAGTGGTTTTTATACTGCCCCCCTGTTGTTGCCGACCGATCAGCCGATTCGAGTCGCGATCAGCGCCACGAACGCGAACACGACGTTTTTCAGTGCCTCCACGACGGTGACTATTCTTCCGCCTCCCCAATGAGGCATGTGGGTAGGCACGAGTTCTTTTTTCACGCAATAATCCAACTCCTTTAGAATACCGATTGATCCACAGGCGGGACATAATACGCGCGCGGATGGTGACCAGATGCGAGTTCTCTCTGCGGCTGAGATGCGAGATGTCGATCAGCTCACGTCCACACGGGTGGGGACACCCAGTCTGACTCTCATGGAGAATGCCGGATCCGGGATCGCGGCTTATTGCATTTCACAACTGAAGTCCCTCTCCTCGGCCCAGGTTTTAATTGTCTGTGGAAAGGGAAATAACGGCGGAGATGGCCTAGTTGCGGCCCGGCATCTGCTTCAGCGCGGGGGGTCACCCCATGTGGCGCTCCTGGCATCCTACGAACAAGTTCAGGGTGATGCCCGAGCGAACCTGGATGCCCTCATTCAATCGGGTCTTCGACCTCACTCCATTACAACGGTCGAGGAGTGGATCGAGTTTATCTCCTCGATGCCCTCGCTGGACCTCGTGCTCGATGCCATCCTCGGTACTGGGCTCACGCATCCTGTCGAGGGTTTCCTCTCGAAGGTCATTGAGGACGTCAACGGGCGATTTCCAGCGGTGCAAATTGTGGCTGTGGATATACCTTCTGGATTGAGCGCCGATTCGCATGAGGTCAGGGGTCCGGCCATCCGCGCCCAAGTCACTGTAACCATGACCGCGCCGAAGA
>JBAVHJ010000466.1:0-1867 GCA_049685715.1 Terriglobia bacterium
ATTCGTTTCTGCGCGACGGGCGCCACAGATCCCGGAACCTCATCCTCCGGTCTCTCATCTGCCGGATAGCGAGTTCATTGAGGAGGTGCAGCATCGTTTTGACGGCATACCCGAAGCGATATTGCGGGATGCAGAGTTGCTGCCGCTTCTTCTGCCGGGATTGAGGGCGGACTTTGAAATTGTCGAGAGTTATCACTATCGGCAGGAACCCCCGATGGATTGTCCCATCACCGCTTTTGGAGGGTTTCAGGATTCCGACACCCTCCCTTTGGAACTGGAAGCCTGGCAAGCTCAGACACGGCACCGTTTTCGAATGAAGATGTTCTCGGGCAATCATTTCTTCCTTCAGAGCGCCCAAACAGAACTCTTGCAGGCGGTGTCAGCGGAATTGACAACGGCCATAAGTCAGGTTCCCAAGGAAGGAAAACGATGATTGCCCAGGTCAGCCAGTGGCTCCAGCCTCCTCGGAGACTGACTTTGAGCCGCCGTGAGGTTCACGTCTGGCAGGCTGCCGTTGAAATTACCTCCGGGTGTTTCGACCGGTTGTTCGAGTTCCTGTCCCCTGGCGAGCATGAGAGGGCCGGGCGTTTCCACTTTGATCGTGACAGTCGACGGTTCATTGTGGGTCATGGGGTTCTGAGGGCGATTCTGGGCAGCTATCTCGGCGTTCATCCTGGCCAAGTGCAATTTGCTTATGGACCCAAGGGGAAGCCATCACTCGCGGGATCCTTCGAGGAGAGCGACCTCAGATTCAATATGTCTGATTCTCACGGTCTGGCGATATATGCATTTACTCGCGGTCGCGAGATTGGTATCGATCTCGAGCACATTCGGCCGGTTCCTGACGCCGAACAGATCGCGGAACGGTATTTCACACGGGGGGAAAGCAGCACCCTCTTATCGCTGCCTCCTGGTCAAAGGATGGAAGCTTTTTTCAACTGCTGGACCCGGAAGGAAGCCTTTATAAAGGCACTGGGAGAGGGTTTAGCTCACTCACTGGATGATTTTGAGGTCTCGTTGGTCCCGCGCGAACCAGCCAGATTGATACGAATCGGAAATGATCGTGGTGAGTCTTCCAGATGGTGTTTGCAGGCGCTCACTCCTGCGCCGGACATGGTCGCTGCCCTGGCTGTGGAAGGACATGATTGGCGCCTCGACAGCTGGAAATGGTCCGAAGACCAACTGATCTCTGTGATGGATGAAGAGAAGTCCGCGCATCTCAGGGGATTCGATGACGACAGGGAGAACCCTCCTTCGGTCCTGGACGCAGATGAGAGCCATTCGACCTCCAGCTCTGTCAAGGCATCCCGGAGGAATTCAGCATGAGCGACAAGCCCACGATGTCCGCTGACCTTTCACCCCAGCAAAAGCGGTTGCTCCTGGAGCAGCTCCTGAAAGAACGGGCCGCTCAGCCTGACCCTTGTTATCCACTGTCGCATAGTCAAAGCGCGCTTTGGTTTCTGCACCAACTTGCCCCTGAGAGTGGAGCATACAATGTGGGTTTTTCCGCACGGATCTGTTCGGTAGTGGATGTTTCAGCCCTGCGCCGTTCATTGCAGATGCTCCTGGACCGCCATGCGTCTCTTCGAACGACATTCAGTGACCCCTTCGGCAAACCTGTGCAACAGGTCCATGCGCACCAGGAGCTGGCCTTCGAACAGATTGATGCTACTGCCTGGACCTCGGATGAGTTGAATAAGCGCGTGCATCATGCCTATGAGCAGCCCTTTGACTTTGAACATGGCCCCCTTGTGCGAGTAAGTCTCTTCAGCTGCTCCTCTTCTGACCACATTCTCCTGATTACAGTCCATCACATCAGCTGTGATGGATGGTCCATCTGGATTCTGTTGGACGAACTCCGTGTGCT
>JBAVHJ010000467.1:0-7222 GCA_049685715.1 Terriglobia bacterium
GGGTGGGGTGGTTCATGAGCAAAGCATCAACCTTGAAGGAACTTCAACAAATACCCGGCGTAGGGAAGAGTATTGCCGGGGACCTGTGGAATCTGGGTTTTCGATCCGCTCAGGGTTTGAAGAACCAGAGTCCGGAGAAGCTGTATCTCAAACATTGCAGGCAAAAAGGGATGAAGGTGGACCGGTGCATGTTGTACGTCCTTCGCTGCGCCGTGTACTACGCTTCCCATGATCGACATCAGCCGCGGCTCTTGAAATGGTGGAACTGGAAGGACAAATAGAAGGCAATTTCCAACCGACGGTGCCTGCCTTGAGGTCGAATCTCAAGCTCCCTGTCCTCGTGCCTGTCCCGGGGACGGTCCCTTATTCTGAACCCCATCATAGGTCTGCTCTGGAGGATAAACCATGACCAAAAAACCTTCATCGGTATCGAGCATCGCAGATCCGGACGATCAATTTTTCCATCGCTCGATCTTCCGCTCCTGGACTTTCTGCGTCGCGACAGTTGTACTTGCAATGGGGCTCATCGATGGTGGAATCATTCTAGCCCGACGCAGGCTTGATGCCGTCGCAGTATTCGGGGCGGCAGTGATGATGCTCGTGTCGGCATCCTTCTGGATTAGAATCTTGGTTATCCATCGTAAGACTCGGGAACTGACTGCTGGATCCCGGTCTCCTGAAACGGCGCTCGTTCTCCAGATTCTGGCGCAAACCCTGGTCACCGCATTGCTGATGTCGTCGGTGCTATTGCTGCTGGCGCTATCGCACATGGGGAATGCACCTCGGTAAGACACAAGTGTCAATGGCGCCACAGGTCAAAGATTTGACCAATAATGATTGGGGGCAGGGCTCTCCAATCTCCATTTGAGATCTGGCGTTCAGGAAGATCTCGAGTGAGTGTTTGTCTTCTCCCACTTTTTCTTCGAACTGACGGATGGCCTAAAAGACGGTGACATAGTCCAACCCACTCGCGAGAGCATCAAACCATTTGAGTTTCAGGCTCCGTAACAGAACGCCAGAGTCAAGACCAGGTTGCCTCCCCACTGAATCATGACCTGCGAGGAATGTTTGCCCCGTCTGTGTGCGGACGTTCATCTTAGGGGGAAACGACTATTACGCCCTGGGCGAGTCAATCGGACTTCCCGAGTTGAGGAAAGGCTTCATCGGGCAAGGCGGGGCACTCTTCGGCCGGCAACAAAGCCTCTTTGCTCGTGACACCGGCCTCTTTGGCGCGGAAAGTGGTGATCAGAACGACGGCCGTGACAATAACCGCGGTGGATAGAAGCGTTCTCAGGGTCAGTGGTTCTCCGGCAAACGCCCAGCCGACTAAAACAGCGATCACCGGATTAATGTAGGCGTAGGTAGAGACATGGGCGGGGGTCGAAACGCGCAGTATCCAAATGTAGGCAGTAAAACCCACCAACGAACCGAAGGTGATCAGGTAGATCAGGGCAAGAAATGACCTGGCCGATAAGGCTTCGAGATGCAAACGGGTCCACTCACCCGTGGCGCCACCCATGACGAGCAATAGCGCACCTCCCGCGAGCATTTCCATTGCGGTCGCCAGCAGAGGTGACGAAGGAAGGTGAGCTCTGCGAGAGTAAAGCGAGCCGCCGGCCCATGAAATGGAGGCGATCATGAGCACCACGGCGCTCAATGGATCGACATGTCCTCCGCCTGCTCGGCCTGACGGGACAACAAGCATGGCGGTCCCGATGAACCCCATTACCAAGCCAATCGAAAGCCCAAGGCTCGGCCGTGCGGAACGGTGCCAGAGCCAGCTCAGCAGCACCATCCACAGGGGGATGGTCGCGACCATCAGGGCGGCAATACCAGATGGGACACGCTGCTCCGACCAAACCACGCCTCCATTCCCGACACAGAGAAGGAGAATGCCCACGACAGCCGCCGATTTCCAGTGGGCACGGGTCGGACGCGGAGCGCCACGGAGACGAGACCATACATAAAGGATCACGCCCGCCACAAAGTGACGTGTGCCGGCCATGAAAAAAGGGGGCAGCGTTTCGATGGCAAAGCGGATTGCGAGGAAGGTCGCACCCCAGAAGAAGTACACCGATCCGAAAGCAGCCACCAGCAATGCCTTCGATGGATGTGTTGATCTTTGCTCTTCAGGCATTGCCATGTCCGCGATTATCTATTCACAAGGATGCACAGGATGTACAGGGAAGTTTCGAGGCTCGAGCCTTCGTTGGGTTAATCGTCAAGTTTCCGCAGGGCGACTGACCTGACGGCCTGAGAAGCCCTTTTTCACGGCGTCAAAGCCCATACTATAAACCTCCTCGAAAGGGATGAGCTGCGGCGAAGCCGACTGGCCTCACAGGTTGAAATACAGCTTGTACTCGAACGGATGGGGCATCGTCCCGATGGATTTAATGTCCTGCTGTTTGATCTTCACCCACTGATCGAGCAACTCATCCGTAAAGATTCCGCCGCGCTTGAGAAATTCATGGTCGAGGGCCAGGGCATCGAGCGCCTCTTCGAGATTCCGGGGTAGGAAATGAATTTGCTCCTTCATCGTCCCCGCTGAGAGATCTTCATCGAAAGGGCCAAACCCCTCTTTGACCGGGTCGATTTTGTTCACCACCCCATCAATCCCCGCCAACAACATGGCACTGAGGCAGAGGTACGGGTTGGCCGTGGCATCCGGCGGGCGGTATTCAAACCGCGTTTCCTGCGGATTGGTAACATATTTGGGGATACGTATGGCAGATGCGCGATTTCCCTGTGCGTAGGTCAAAGCCACGGGTGCCTCGAACCCGGGCACCAGCCTTTTGTAAGAATTGGTGCTGGGATTCGTAAAGGCTGAAAGCGCGGCCCCGTGCTTCAGCATGCCCCCAATAAAAAAACGTCCCAGCGCGTTCATGTTCCCGTATTCGCCCTTCTTGTAGAAGGCATTCTTGCCCTTCCGGGTGAGATAAAGGTGAAGATGGAGACCATTGCCAGACTGTTGATACATGGGTTTGGGCATGAACGTGATGAACAGATCCCGCTGGCGTGCGAAGTTGAACAGAACGTATTTTGCCGTCACGACGTTGTCTGCCGTCGTCAGCAGATCCGTGAAATACGTCTCAATTTCCTGCTGTCCTCGCTCTCCGGCCTCGTGGTGATGATATTTCACCTCGATGCCAAACTGCTTGAGCAGCTTGCTGGCCTCGTCCCGAAAGTCATCGTAGACATCGAAAGGATTGACGGCGTGATACGCATTGCGGAAGAACTCCTCGGCATGCTCGACTTCGTAGTACGAGGACGCGGTGCGGGTATCGAAGCGGACCTTGGAGAAGATGTAGAACTCAAACTCCGGCCCCCACCAGGACTTGTCGGCCGGCACCATTTCCTTCAGGAGGTGTTCGGCCTTCCGAGCGAGCGTCCTGCTGTCTTGCGAGAAGGGAGTGCGGTTTTCGTCTGTCAGAAATACGTTGGAATAGAAGCTCAACGTGGGTGCCTCGCGGAAGGGATCGAGGACTGCCGTCGCCAGGTCGGGAATCAGGATCATGTCGCTGTTCTCGACCTTGCGAAAGCCATAACTTGATCCATCGAATCCGACCCCCTCCTCGATCAGCTTCGTCAGGATGTTAGGAAAGACCGGCAGGGAAATATGGTGTAGATGCCCCACCAGGTCGATGCACTTGATGTCGATGACTTCGATTTTCTTGCTCTTGATAAGATTATTGCAGGCTTGCAGATTCCCAACTGCCATGAAAACCTCCAAAAATGCGAATGAGTAGCCACGGCGACGATTATCCGTGGAAGCCATTGAATGGCCGTGATTCGAGCGGGGGCCATCGACGTTATTCTAGTTTTTGAATTCTTCTACCCGGGAACCCAAATACTCTTCGCCTTGATGATCTCACAACGATTTCCAAGTTCCAGCGGGGTTGGAGCCTTCGTATAAAAAATGAGTCCCTTGTACGCGCTCAGATACTGATAATTCGTTTTCAGAAATCCCCCTTCCGCGACAACCACCAGGGGGTTTTCTGTCTTCCAAATGATTGTTGTGAAATCGGACGGCTCAACTCGAACGATGGCCCCTGACGCCTTGATGGCCTCCGCAATCGCTGCTTGGGCGGCTACTACGGCCCCTCCGTTGGTCATGGAAACCTCCTCGTTATCCCCTTATGAATTCCGCTGCGCCACGCCTGATCATCCTGAGTCCTTCCATGGGTCAGCGAAAGCGCAAAGGGCACATGAGGATATCACAGATTTCTGATGATTATCCCTGGCTTCGGAGGTGCAACGTCAGGATTTTGAGTATCGTTTGGCAGGGTTTGAGGTTGTAACTTCCGTTTAGCCGCAATGGTGAAATGCCGGCTCCGAGGATCAGCGGTTTACATACTCCTTGATAGCTGAAGGTATTCCTACAGCTCCAATTCCATGAAAATCGCTCCCGCGACCGGATTGTACCGGTAAGGCTCAATCGGTTTGAAGCCAAAGGAGTGGTATAGGGGGATGGCTTGTTTCATCGAGGGGAGAGTGTCGAGGCGCATGCGAAGATACCCGCGATTTCTGCCTTCTTTGATAATTCTCGTGGCGAGGGCGCGACCGATTCCCTGCCCTCTGAATTGAGGTCGTGCAAACAACCTTTTCATTTCGCAGATGTCGTCGGAGATTTTTCTTAAGGCAACGCAGCCTGCCAACTCCGGTCCTTTGAATGCCAGGAGCAGAACGCCCTCGGGAGGTGAATACTCCCCTGGCAATTCGGCAAGCTCTTTGTCGAAATTCTGAAAACAAAGATCGACGCCCAGCGCTGCTGCATATTCCTTGAAGAGCGTCCTCACCTGTTCGATCTCTTCAGCGGATGCTGCTTGAACAAAAGTTACTCCCGCATCTTCATTCATCAAGCAATTATGCCATACTCTGAGGAGGCCAAGGTCTCACGATTTTCGATTTGTGTCTTAACACTGGAGCCAGGCGGGATCAAGGATACACGAACCTATTTCATTGTGCGTTCATGCGACCTGCTTGTCTCTGACACCGAGCGCATTGAGAAACCGGTCATGTAGCCTGCTCAGAACCAGGAGAGAGGTGATCGATCCCACCAGACACATTGCCATGTCTTCCTGCGTATCCCACACGTCGCCCTGCGTCCCCAGAAACGCATCAGCAGCGGAGCCGGTCGCCACTGAAATGCGCCATTCGATCAGCTCGTAAAAAGCGCTGAAGGCGAGGCAAATGGAAATGATGATAAATGAGAGCCACCTCCCCCTTCTCAAGGGTGTGCGTCGCAAGAGGACCTCCCGGACAAGAATGGCCGGCACGAATCCCTGGGCGAAGTGACCCAGCCGATCGTAGTGATTTCGCGCCAGACCGAAGGCGTCCCGGATCCAGTCGAAGAGGGGCACCTTGGCGTAAGTATAGTGACCGCCTACCATGAGGATGATCATGTGCATCATGATCAGAAGATAAACCAGTCTTGTCAACTTGAACCGTTGGTAGGTGAAGGCGAGAATGATTACTCCCAGGATCGCAGGCAGCACTTCCAAAAACCAGGTGAACAAATCGTTGGGGTAAATCAAGGACCACACGAAAACGGCCCCGAGAATGGACCCCAGCAATGCCAGATACGATTTGTCGCTCATGCTGTCTTCACCGGTCGACTTGACTCCACGAAGGGCATCGATGTCCCTTAAGACAAAGCCAGCAAATGCGGACTACAACAGGCGCTGGAACTCCCGCCTTCAGGCTGCCTTCAATTCGGAAGTACAATTCGGGCACCGAGTGGCCTTGATGGGAATCGCCGACACGCAGAACGCGCACTCCTTCGTACTTGCGGGTGCCGGCTCGGGTTCCCGCTTCATTCGATTCACCTGCCGGATGAGAAGAAAGATCACGAAGGCCACAATCAGAAAATCAATGACCGTGTTGATAAACAAACCATAATTCATGGTCGCGGCTCCGGCAGCCTTCGCTTCGGAGAGTTTTGTGAAGTGTTGACCGGAAAGGTTGAAAAACATATTCGTGAAATCCACCTTGCCGAGCACCAGTCCAATGGGTGGCATCAGGACGTCGCCTACGAATGAAGTGATGATTTTGCCAAAGGCGGCGCCGATGATGATGCCGATAGCCATGTCGAGCACGTTGCCGCGCATTGCAAATTCCTTGAATTCTTTCAACATTTGGAGCCTCCAGTTGTGGATTTGGGTCAGGCGGGGCCCGGGTGATCGGTCGCCAGAACCTTCGCCTTCGGTCGAGCCCAACGTTGTCGAATGACAGTTATGGAGAACAAACAAAATCGATGGGAATACCTTTTTATTTTACCATAATTTTTCGATCCTGCTTAAGGAGGAAGGCACCCGATATTCGGCCTCCTGTGAGTTGTGGGGGGATGGATGAGCCCGCGGTGCCGGTCATCTTTCCACATGGGATTCGGCCACACTCTCTCCCGTCATGAACGGCGGATCGGTATTGTGCCTTTTCTTTGGATGGTATAGATTCTGCAATCCCTTTGACTGGCAGGGTGTGAATATTGAGGCCCCTTGACGCGCCGGAGGCGTGAAATCTGCCGGGATTCCTAATATGGATCTGATTGTTATTGTGGACAGTAACAAGGGAATGGAGGGTGGCCCTAGATGATCATTGCCTTTGAGGATATTCAGCCGCTGATTCCGGTGTATATTTTCAATGAATTCGGTCAGTTGACGGGACACTACGTCCACGCCGATCAAATCGTCTGTGAAGCTGAAAATGGTCGGGTTCGCATCTGGCTGAACCAGGAGGCCTTTGAGATGAAGGATCCCGAGAGGCTGATCTGTGATTATGATCAGGAAGAGTTGCGGCGATATAACGGAGGCAGGGGTTAAAGCATAAAAGGGCGACCCAGCCCCGTGGGGGCCAGCATCGCCCGGCCTTTCTGAATTAGTTTTTTCCTTCCTTCTCCACCAGTCGCTTTCGTGTATAAGGAATCAACCCTCCAGCGTCGATGATCGCCTGCCGTGCTTTTGGCAGGGCCACCGTCGGATAGCTCTTCAGGGTCGTCCGGTTTACGACACGTCCTTCAGAAACTTCCAAATCATCTCCCTCGGAAGCCTCCAACTCCGGACAGACGATTGTCCTGAGCCCCAGATTGATGGCGTTTTGCAGGAAAATCCGCGCGAAACCTCTTGCCACAATTACCAGGTCATGTCCTTTGAGCGTCGAGGCGGCCTGCTCGCGGGAGGATCCACAGCCAAAGTTATTCCCGGCGACCAGTATGCTGTGGGGAGGG
>JBAVHJ010000468.1:0-7665 GCA_049685715.1 Terriglobia bacterium
GAGGAAGGCATCGAAGTACTTCTCCATCCATTTGTCTTCGTCGCCCTTGAAGTTTCCCCAATGGTATTCGTTGACGAAGCTGGTCCGGGAGATGCGAGCGCGGGTGGAATAGCAACGCAGCGTCTCCATCTCCTCGTCGCTGAGGGGCCGGTCAAGGGCTTGGAATTCATAATATTGATACTCGCTCATTGGGGTTGTCTTTCCGATGCCGGTGAGAACGGCGAATGTCCCCCCGTGAACACGTGAAAGTGAGCCACCCCGGGGGATAAATAGATAAGTCAGAAATCATGCGGGGTCAAGGGCCTTCGCTTGAGGGCGCTCCTTTGTCGACAGGCCTTTTTGGACTCTTGGGCGGTGAAACTCGAGGGGTCAACCCCGCCGTGGGGCCGGCTGACGGGGAATCATACCGAGGATCTCCGCAATCTGCATTTCGCTTTTTAAGGGGGTGCCCTGGTACGGTTGGATGGCGTTAAAAGACGATTGAAGTAAAGGTCTCAGTTCAGGTTGAAATCTCTGCTGATGGGAGTTCTCCCGTTGAAATTGCAGATTGCCGACCCTCCCCGTCCTACTCCTCGCGCAGCGCCTTCATCGGATCGATCTGAGCCGACCTGCGCGCCGGGAGGTAACAGGCGATCATCGTCACTGCGGCCAGCAGCACGGGTGCGCCGATGAGCAAGCGCGGATCGTCGGTGCCGACTCTAAGCGTCTCGACAAAAATGTTCGTCAGCGCCGAGAGTATTTTTGCCATCCCCATCGCGCCCAAAAATCCCAGAGCGGTTCCCACGCTTACCAGAGCCGTGCCTTCGCGCAGCACCAGACGCAGTACCTGCGCCCTGGTGGCGCCCACCGCCATGCGGATCGCGATTTCCTTGCGCCTTTGAGCCACCGCGTAGGCGGTGACCCCGGCGAGTCCGATGGCTGCCAACACCAATCCGAACACCCCAATTCCGCCGTATGTTTGGACGGCGAACCGCATGGAAGACCGGCTGCGATCCAGGTAATCACTGAGCGTTTGCACTATGAAGATGTTCAGATTGGGATCGATCGAAGCGATCTCGTTCCGAATGCCGCCGAGCGCATCCGTTCCCGCCTCCGACCGCACCAGAAGGGTGATACCGCCGGCTGGCGGCCGCGCAAAATCTCGCTGCGTCAGCGGCAAATAAATTACGGATTGGCTGAACCCGATTCCATTCTTCAAGTCGCAGACCACGCCGACCACTTCATAGGATTGCTTGTCATCCCTAACCGTCTTCCCTATCGCATTCTCATTTCCGAATAGTTTGCGCCCCGCAGTCTCATTCAGCACGACGGGCAAAGAAAGGGTCTTCGATCCCTCTGCCTGGTTTCTTTGATCGCGATCCTCGAACTCTCGGCCGGCCAGCATCGGCTCGCTGAGCGCAGCGAAATAGCCCGCGCCCACCGTCTCCTCGATCATGGACTGCTGCACCCGTGAGGATCCCCCGGAGTCTTCCGCACTCAGCGAGTGGGCGGCGTCATCATCTTCGATCGCAAAGGGCGGCTGCGCTGCCAGGGCGATGCTGCGCACCGGGCCAGTGGTCTTGAGACGTTCGGGAAGTTTTTCGAAGAAGGCTTGCGCTTTTTCGGGCGCGTAGCCGTCCCGCACCGGATCGATGGACAAGAGAACCATCGTGTTCGGATCGAACTTGGTTTGGATTCTGCTTTCTTTTCTGATTCCTATGACCAGGAACCCTGTGATCAGCAGCAGCATGAGCGATCCCGCAACTTGGGCCCCCATCAGCAAGTTGCGCAGACCCAAGCGCCGGTAACCCGGCAGCTGAAGCGCTGAGCCCTCTTTGAGCGCCGGGGTCACATCGGCTTTCGTCGCTTGCAGGGCGGGCGCCAGGCTGAATCCCACACCGCATACGACCGCGAGGCCGAATGCAAGAACGGCCGCTCGCCAATCCAGGCTGAAATCGTACTCGACCGGCACTCCCATGGGTGGGGTTAAATGGGAGTTCAACACCGAGAGACCCTGCGCGAGTGCGAACCCTGCGATGCCGCCCAGCAGTGAGAGCAATATGCCTTCACTCATCATCTGCCGGATCAGCCGAAACCGGCTGGCCCCCACCGCCAGTCGAATCGCCAACTCCTTTCGGCGAATGGCGCCGCGCGCGATCAGCATGTTTGCCAGGTTCGTGCACGCCAGGGTCATAACCAGACCCATTAATGCGAAAAAGAACCCGGCCAACACGGGCCTCAATTCCCGGGGAATCACCACTCGGGTCCCTGCCGGAAGCAACGTGACGCGTCTGCCTTTATCGATGCGCGCTGGCGACGAAGTATCCTGCGCGTCGAGGCGACGTGTGATCGCGTCGAGCCCCACTTCCGCGGATTCAATCGTTGCGCCCGGCGTCAGGCATATCATGGCCAGAAACTCCTTGGCATTGCGTTGATGCAGAACGTCGTTCGCGAGCTCCGGAGCGAGCGTGGGCGGCGCTGTGATCGGGACGAACAGCTCAGCCGGATTCACGGAAAGAGCGCCGTTGAAGTTCTTCGGTGTGATTCCCACGATGGTCGCGATTTGCCCATTCAGGCGAAGCATTTGCCCCACCGCGTCGGGAGAGGAATTGAGGCGATTGCGCCAGAAACGATCGCTGATCACTACAACGGGCGCGTCGCCGGGCTTGTCAACAGTGGCGCTGAGCACTCTTCCACGCTGGGGTTGGACGCCGAGCACGGAAAAATAATCGGAGGATACAAGCTGTCCGAAGACGCGCTCCCATTTCGCATTCCTATCACCTGGGAAGGTGACATTGAACGGCACCCCGTTCTGAAATGCGGCGACCCCGGCGAAAAGGTCTTTTTGCTCCCGAAACTGCTCGATGTAGTAATAGGACACGGGCTTCTCAGGCATCACCAGCTTCCTGGCATTCGCCGCAGCCGGCAGATCACGAAAGAGCATCGCCCATTTCGAGCTGTATACGTTTGTCGTCAGCCCAATTCCGATTCCGATCGAAAGGATGCCGACCAGCGCGAATCCGGGCGACTTGATCAGCGCTCGCCACGCATACCGCATATCGCGGCGCATTTCGCTCAGGTATTCGACCGGGACGCGAATGGCGATGTCCGCGATGAGGCGGATCAGCCCGGCGGCACCATGTCTCCTGGCAATCTCTTCCACGACGTCCTTTCCCAGTTGCATCACCTCTGTGCCATAAACCAATTTGAATTCGTGAGGAAAAGCTTGCGCCAACCACCGGTAGATGCGCCATGCGAAATTCATTCCGTCACCATGGCTTGCTTCACTCGAATGGTGTGAACCAGTTCCTGCAAGCGCTCACATTCCGCGTCGAGCACCCGCCTGCCCAGCGCCGTCAGGCGATAATAGCGGCGTCGCGCGTCGTCCAATTCCGGCGCGGGCCGTGTGTCGGATTCCTCGATCAGTTCCGCCTCGATTAGCCGCTTGATTGATCCATACAGTGTCGCAGGCCACAACCGGACCTTTCCGGTCGTGCGATTCAGGACTTCCTGCATGATTCCGTAACCGTGCTGCTCTCCCCCCGCAAGCGACAGCATGATGTGAAACCAATGGGTCTTGAGTGGAATAAACTTTTGAGGATCAATCTCAGTCATACCAATATCTATATCATGCGATATCTATACGTGTCAATAGGTAAGGAGCCTTCCTTGCGTTTTGGGCTGTTCGGAGTGAGTTGCAGTTATGGCCTCGAGGCTGGAACAAATGCTGCTGGCGGACTGGCAAAAAGCAATGGGGACAGGGCTGGAGGCTTCAATTCAAATCAGTTCAAGGGCCGCGAACACCCCGATAGATCGGGGTACGCGCCACCTAACCAGGATTTGGCCGTTCGCTGGGCTGGTAGCCCTGAACTCCAATTAATTGAAATGGCTGTTTGCTCCATCTGGCCGCGGAGCCGTTTGTCTTATGTGTAGGGTGGCGGGAACGGCGGGCAAAAAAGGCAAAGAAAAAGCTTGCATGTGAGTTAGTGTTGTAGTTAACTATAACACACTTGGGAGTAAGGGTGATCACTCGCACCTGAGTACGGGACGCAGAACCCTGACCCGAAACTAAAGAAATTTAAGGAGAATGAAACATGAAATCCCTTCGTTTTATGCTGTTGCTTATTCTGATGTCGCTCTCAACCGTGGCATTCGCCCAGTCAAACACGCAAAAGCCTGCCGCGCAGTCCGACGCGCAAAAGTCCTCCGTGACTCCTGTGCCGTCTGAGGCGCAGAAGTCCTTCGCAACCATGAAAAGCCTGGCGGGAGAGTGGGAAGGCCCCGTCACCGTCCCGGAGGCGCCGGAGATGTCAGGCGGCAAGTCGGCCCACCTCTCGCTGCGCGTGACCTCGAGGGGGAATGCGCTCGTGCACGAGTTTCAGGAAGCAGGAACGCCGTTGGATGCGACAAAGTACGACCATCCGGTCACGATGCTTTACATGGACGGAGACCAGCTCACGCTGGTTCACTATTGCGACGCGGGAAACCGGCCGCGTATGACCGGCAAGATGTCGCCCGACGGCAAGACGGTCGAGTTCGAGTTCAAGGACATCAGCGGGAGCACGGAGAACCATATGCACCATGCGGTGTTCACCATCATCGACGCCAACCATCACACCGAGGATTGGACGTTCATGATGAAGGACAAGCCGATCCACGCGCACTTCGACCTGCAGCGGAAGAACTGAGGCGCGCCGTATCTCTGGTAAGGTTTGGTAAGGGCTTTCTGGAAAACCTGATGGACCATGAGTGGAACGACAATCAGCCGATTTACCGCCAACTTCGTGACCGTGTCGTCGCCATGATACTCGACGGCGTGCTTAAAGAAGGCGATCCGCTGCCGTCCGTGCGCAATGTCGCGGCCGAATATCGGGTCAATCCGCTCACGGTTCTGAAGGGCTATCAGCAACTGGTCGACGAGCAGCTGGTTGAGAGTAAGCGGGGTCGCGGCATGTTCATCAATGCGGGCGCGCGCAATCTGCTGCTGCAGGGCGAACGCCAGAAGTTTCTTGCGGAACAGTGGCCCAGGGTTTACGCAACCATTCAGCGGCTCGGGCTGACCTCGAAAGAACTGCTGGATGCGGCCGCCACCCGCCGGTCGTCGAATGATGCAGAGGAGGAGACGAAGCCATGACAGTCGTAGAAGCACGCGGCCTCCGCAAAATCTTTGGCACAACCATCGCGCTGGACGGCGTCGATTTGCGTGTCGAAGAGGGCCACATCCTCGGACTCATCGGTCCCAACGGCGCCGGCAAGACCACCGCGCTCAACGCGATTCTCGGGCTCACCCCCTATCAGGGACAACTGAACGTGCTCGGACGCGATCCCTGGACCGAGCGCGATCAGCTCATGCGCGATGTCTCGTTCATTGCCGATGTCGCTGTGCTGCCCCGCTGGGTGCGGGTTTCGCAGGCGCTCGACTACGTCGCCGGCGTGCATCCGCGATTCGATCGCGCGAAGGCGGAAGGTTTTCTCGCCAAGACCACCATCCGGCGGGCCAGCAAGGTCAGGGAATTGTCGAAGGGCATGGTGGCCCAGCTGCACCTCGCTCTGGTCATGGCCATTGACGCGAGATTGCTGGTGCTGGACGAGCCGACGCTTGGCCTTGACATCCTGTTTCGCAAGCAGTTCTACGATTCCCTGCTGAATGACTACTTCGATCGCAGCCGCACCATCGTCGTGACGACCCATCAGGTGGAAGAGGTCCAGCACGTCCTCACCGATCTCATGTTCATCAACCGCGGCCGCATCGTCCTCGATTGCACCATGGAAGAATTCGAGTCGCGCTATGTGGAAGTGATGGTGCATCCCGAGCAAATCGCCGCGGCACGGGCGCTTGGGGCCATTCACGAGCGCCAGGTGTTTGGTCGCAGCATCCTGCTGTTCGATCATGTCGATCGTCAGCAACTCGCCGCGCTGGGCGACGTGCGCACGCCCAGCATCGCCGACGTGTTCGTTGCCGTGATGGGCAATCAGGCCGGCCCGGCAGAAGGAGCGGCTCGATGAATACGCCATCAAACTCCGTGTCCGATTCTTCCCTCGACTCGCAGGCAATCGCGCCGGCGGCCATGTCGGCGACCCGGCCCATGTACTGGTCGGTGCGACGCGAATTGTGGGAGAACCGTTCGATTTATATCGCGCCGCTGGTGGTCGCCGGCGTCACTCTGTTCGGCTTCCTGATCGCCACGATTGGTCGTGCGGTGTCGACGACCAACCTGGCTCAGCGGCGTGGGGTACTCCAAGAGCCATACAACTTCGCTATGGGTCTGATCATGGTGACCACTTTTGTCGTCGGGGTGTTCTACTGTCTCGACGCGCTGCATGGCGAGCGTCGCGATCGCAGTATCCTGTTCTGGAAGTCGCTGCCGGTTTCAGATCTGACGACCGTGCTCGCGAAGGCGAGCATCCCTCTCATCGTTCTGCCACTGCTCACCTTCGCGCTCGTCGTTGCCACGCAGTTGATCATGCTGCTGCTGGGCACCCTCGTACTGCTGGGGAGCGGTCTGAGTGTCGCGGCGCTATGGACACAGTCTTCGTTGTTCCACATGTCGCTGCTGCTGCTCTACCACCTACTGACCATCCATGCGCTCTGGCATGCGCCACTTTACGGCTGGCTGCTGCTGGTCTCCGGCTGGGCGCGGCGCGCGGTGTTTCTATGGGCCGCCTTGCCGCCGCTCGCGATCTGCGTCGTCGAGAAGATTGTGTTTAATAGTTCGCATTTCGCCGCCATGCTGGGGTACCGCTTCGCGGGCGGCGCGGAGGCCTTCACAGCGCCGGGTAGGCTTCCGATGGATCTGATGACGCACCTTACCCCGGGGAGATTCTTGAGCACGCCGGGTCTGTGGATCGGGCTGGCTTTCGCTGCGGTATTCCTCGTCGCAGCGGTCCGGCTGCGCCGCTATCGTGAACCGATCTGATTGGCATGCACTTGGTTCAGGAACTCCCATGAGGAGGACAGAGTATGAGCACGGCTGTATCGATGGATCGGACTCCAGAAACATCGCCACGTCTCAAGGCCAGGATTACGGGTGCCTTTTATCTCCTCACCATCCTGACGGGAATATTCGCCCAGGGTTTCGTGAGCGGCAATCTGGTGGTAGACGGCGATGCCGCGGCTACGGCGGCGAACATACTGGCGCACAAGAGCTTGTTTCAGTTGGGTTTCGCAGTCTACCTCATCGAAATGGCGTGCCAAATCGGCATCACAGCTCTCTTTTATGAGCTGCTTAAGCCGGCGGGCAGGAGCGTCTCTTTAGTTGCCGCGTTCTTAGGCCTCGCAGGTTGCGTCATCAAGACTTTTAGCCGCGTCTTTTTTATCGCCCCCTTGTTCGTCTTGGGAGGCCCCCACTTCTTGAGTGTATTTAGCCTGGAACAGTTGCAGGCGCTGGCGCTCCTCTTTCTTAAGGTGAATGACCGGGGCGCCGCGATCGCCTTGGTATTTTTCGGGTTCTATGCAGTCCTGACGGGCTACCTCATTATCAGGTCCACCTTCCTGCCTCGGATTCTGGGCGTGTTGGGGATATTGGGAGGTTTGGGTTGGCTGAGCTTCCTGTATCTACCGCTCGGATACCGTCTGTTCCCCTACATTGCATCCCTCGGCCTCCTCGGAGCAGCAGCGCTGATCCTGTGGCTCCTCGTGTTCGGCGTGAACGAACAACGATGGAAGGAACAGGCCAGCGCAGCGGG
>JBAVHJ010000469.1:0-14728 GCA_049685715.1 Terriglobia bacterium
GGGGTGTCTTTGAGTTTTTCCCGGAGTGTCTTGCGGTCGATGGCGAGGATTTCTGCGGCGCGGCTTTTGTTTCCGTCAACACTTGCGAGCACGTTGCGGATGTACTCCGCCTCCACTTGAGCCAGAGTTCGATCCAGACCTGTGCCTCGGAGGGCCGAGAACCGCATGAGCGAGGGCAGGTCCGGCACCTCGATCAAATCTCCTTCCGTCATCACCACGAGTCGTTGAACCACATTCTCCAATTCCCGCACGTTCCCCGGCCAGTGGTAGTTGCGGAGAACCTCCAGGGCGTTCTCAGAAAAATGGGGAATGGGTTTGCCGAGCTCCTCCGCGAATTGGGTGGCGAAATGTTTTGTAAGGAGAAGGATGTCGTCCCCTCGCTCACGCAGGGGGGGAATATCCAGGGTGATCACATTGAGCCGAAAATACAAATCTTGCCGGAAGAGGCCTTTCTTCACCAGGGCCTGCAAATCTTTGTTGGTGGCGGCGAGGATTCTGACATCCACTTTCCGGGTTCGGCTCGAACCGACCATACAAACTTCTTTATCCTGGAGCACCCGCAGCAGCTTCACCTGCATGCCCAGGCTGGTTTCGCTCACCTCGTCAAGAAAGATCGTTCCTCCGTCGGCCGTCTGAAAGAAACCGGCTCGGGTCTCGGTGGCGCCGGTAAAGGCCCCCTTGAGATGACCAAAGAGCTCGCTTTCGAGCAGTTCTTCGGGAATTCCTCCACAGTTGACGGGGACGAAAGAGGCCGAAGCGCGCGAGCTGTTATAGTGGATGGCTCGCGCGGCCAGTTCTTTTCCTGAGCCGCTCTCCCCGGTGATCAGGACGGTGGCCAGCGTCGTGGTCGCCTTGCTGATCGCAAGCGAGACTTTCTTCATAGCCTCAGACTCGCCGATGAGCCCGAGATGGGTCGGCAGGGGAGGAGAAAGATGATTGTCTCCGGTCCTGCGCACATGCAGCTTATTGAGGGCCCGGGAGACGGCGGCAAAGAGCTCGTCATCGGTAAAGGGTTTGACCAAATAATCTTCGGCCCCTGTGCGGACTGCTTCGACCGCTCCTCCAATGGAGGGATACCCGGTTATCATCATGACTTCGGTGTCTTTGAAGTTTTCCCGCACGTGACGGATCAAATCAAGGCCGCTGATCTTGGGCATCTTGAGGTCGGTTATGACCAGGTCAACTGGGGTTGCATCAAGAATGTGAATGGCCTCGGTCACGCCGGGAGCGGTGAAAACCCGATACCCTTTGGACGCCAGGTTTCGTTGAAGGACCTCCAGCGTTTCTGGCGCATCATCAACCACCAGAATCTGTTCCTTGTCACTCAAAGATGCCATCGGATTCAACCCCTTTTTCATGGAACCCATAGGAGACCGGCAAGAGAATCTCAAATCGCGAGCCGTGGCCCACTTCACTTTCCACCTTGATCGATCCCCCATGGGCCGTGACAATCCCGTGGACCACCGGCAAGCCCAGGCCGGTCCCCTCCCCAATGTCCTTGGTGGTGAAGAAAGGAATGAATATCTGTTGCATGACTTCCTTGCTCATTCCCGATCCGGTGTCTTCCACAACCAGGGAGACGTGACTGTTGCAGGCGAGGGTCCGGATGATCAGCCGGCCGCCCTCCGGCATGGCCTGCAGAGCATTGACCACCAGATTGACCAACACCTGGTGGAGTTGAGAGGGATCGGCATTCACCTTGGGAAGATCGGGGTGCAGATCGCGGACGAGTTCGATCCCCGCTTTGATGCACCGGGCTTCTAGAAAGTAGAGACCCTCCTCGACCATCTGGTTCAAGTCAACTTTATCGGTACGCGGAGGCAGTTGACGTGAAAACAGCATGAGCTTCTTCACCACCTCACGGGCGTGGAGGGTGGCGGCGACAATCTTCTCAAGATCCTGTGCTGTCTGCTGTGGCAGCTCCGTCGACTTTATCGCGAGTTGGGCAAATCCCAAAATGCTCCCCAGGGGTTCGTTCAACTCGTGGGCAACCCCCGCGGACAGTTGACCAATCGTGGCCAACCGGTCGGCGTGGCGGAGTTGTTCCTGCAGTTTGCTCCTTTCCTCTTCGGCCTGGAGACGTTCGACGAGCAGGACCAGCTCCTTGGCCACCGCGTCGATAAGGCTTCGCTCCTCTTTAAGGAAAGGCCCTTCATCAATCTCCGGCCTCGATTCCGAGTAGGTCATCTCGACAATGCCTCGATGGTCGCCGTTGGCAATGATCTCCGCCTTCTGTTGATGACAGCCCTCCTGGAAATGGGTGGAAGTAAAGGTGCGGCCATCGAGGATGATTCGGGCCGAGGCAATCTCCGGATACAACCAGGCGGGAGGAAGCAGCTCCACGATCCCCTGGAGGATTTCGTCCTGGGAGACCCCGGGACGTTCCACCCACTGGGAGATCCCATAGAGGCACGTCAGTTCTTTGACGCGCTCCCGCAACTTTACCTGGGTGATGCGGTGGACGAGCGACACTCCCAACATCTGCGCGATTCCCTCGTAAAACTCGATTTGATCCTTTGAGAAGAAATTCTGACGGGCGCTCCTCATTTCAATCAAACCGACCTTCCTTCGATCATCCATGATCGGGATCATGGCCAGGGATTGAAACTCTCTTTCGGCAGGAAAGATCGGTCTTGAATTTCCTTTTCGGGTGGAAGGCCGGTCCTTCATGAGTTTTCTCACATTGCCAGTCCACAGGCTCCCCCTCTCTGTCAAGGGGGGAAGGGCAGAAGAACGTCGATCCCCCATGAGTTCCGAGCGCCACCGCTCCAGTTGAGGATCTTGTTGACGCATTGCGCCCGGGGGACTGCCGGTCTTTTGCCTGCCGGAAATAACCTCGTAGTGGAACGGGGGCTCGTGACGTCGGTGCAATTCAGTTCGGTACCAATTGTCATGCTCGCGCAATTGCATGGCGACGCAGTCGCACTTGGATGAGGTCAATAAAATCGCTGAAACTTCCCGCAAAAAATCGATTCGCAGGATACCCCGGGTTGCCAAGTGAAGAATTCGACTCGAGATGTCCCGGAAATCGTGCACCCGATGGGGGACGTGGACCTGGCTGAGGCGATGTGGTGATGCGGTTATTCTAGTGGGCATTGCAATCGGTGGGAGTAAGCCTTCCCGTGAGTTCACACCCTTGTTAACGGCGATCTCCGTCTACGCAAAACACTAGTCTATCACGGCTGGGGAAGTGACTGATAGGGCAGGAGGCCATTTCCTAGCCATCGGGTGATGAAATGACGACTTCATTCCCAATACCGAAACCACCGAATCACACAATGATTTGCCGGATCCCGTCCCTCAACACGGGGACATTAAAATTGATGAGCAACCCCAACCGTTTTCTGCTCAGCCTGAGAGTGGTGAGAAGCTGCGCTTCATAGAGCGGGAGCAATGCTTCCGCCGCCTTGATCTTGACGACGAGCTGATGATCAACGAGCAGATCGATCCTCAGCCCGCCCTCCAGGCGAACTCCCTCATAGATGATCGGAATGACGAGTTGACTCTGCACCTCGGCACCGCGCCTTTTCAACTCATAGGCGAGACAGAATTCATAAACTGATTTCAGCAAGCCGGGACCCAGGATTCTGTGGACGCTGAAGGCCGCATCGAGAGTGAGGGTTGCCGCACACTGATTTTCGAATGAGAGGGACTGGCATCTTGACATGGTGCGCCTTTATAGGGGTATGGTTGAAGACGGGGGGATACAACGATCTGTCACCGCAAACCATATCGACTTCTTCGAGGCCCGTCAAGATGTATTGAGGAGGATAGAACTTAGTGACATCGTGCCTGCAGGAATAACCCCATCGTTACAGTCTTGCGTCCTCGTCGAGCGTCACTATCTCTCATCACATTCGAGAGTTTATGAGTTCATGGCGGGCCGCGACTTCGCAATCTCACTTCGGATGGTGCGCAGGGTCATGCCGCTTTGGCTCAAGGCGAAGAACCCTAGGATCCAAAGCGGAACGGTCAACAGGATGAACACAACGACTGAAAAACCGGTGGCGAGGGTCTTGTCCACCCCGAAGAGGGTCAAACCCACCACGGTGAAGAACTGGTAGGTGCCCACGTTTGCAGGGGCATTTGGCAAAGCAGTTCCAAGATGCACGATCAGAAAGATAACGGCGCCGATCCACCAGGGAAGCCGCAACCCATAAGCCCACATAACCAGCCAGAACGACAGGGCCTGAAGCGCCAGCATGAGCAGGGAAATAATCGTTGCCAGATAGAACGGGCGTGACAGGCCGATCGCTTGAATACCGCCGGCAAGGCTCGTCACCACCGAGCCCACGCGACGCCATAATCCCGGAGGTTTCCGCTGTGCATTGCTCGGGCTCGGGGCAGCTCTTGGCCTGCGAAGAACGACAAACACAAACAAGGCGGTCGCAGCCAAAACAATGACTCCCAGCACATCGCCGGCATCAAGGAGATCCTTCGGTAATGGAACCAGGATCGTCGTGAGCCCGATGGCGAGGGCCATCCAGACGCCGTCCAGCCAGCGCTCCACCATCATCGAAGGGACGACCGAGGCCATGGGAACAGGCAGCCAGCGGGAGACCAGGTAAGCGCGAACTAATTCGCCAAACCGCATCGGCAGCACCTCGTTCGTGAACAGACCTGCATAAATGGCCTGTGTTGAACGCAGGACCGTCGTGTGACCCACGGGGTTCAGCAAGAGTTTCCATCGCCACCCTTGAGCCACATAGTTCAGAATATCGAAGAGGATGGCTAACGCCACCCACCCCCAGCGGATGGAGCTCATATTCTGGAACAGGGTTTCGGCGTGGATGTCGTGGAAAACCCAGATCAGACCGGCGAGGGCGAGGGTGTAGGCGGCCGCCGGCTGAACCCACCGCCGGGCCCTTCCGGCGTTGCGGGGAGGCGTGTCCTTCAATGTGTCGGTGACTTGATCCATTCGATGCCTCTTCGAAGGGCACTAAAAAACGCCGCTGCATTTCCGCCGAAACGGTGATCGTTGGCATCAACCAGCTCAAATCGCTTGGGGTCCTTAGCGGCCGAGAACAAGTCATGAGACGTCTGAACAGGCACGTAGTCGTCGTGCGTCGACTGGAGCATCCATAAGGGAAGCGGAGTCACCAGCGGGAGATAATCGGCGGTATGAAATTGCGGTTCCTGCGGAATTGTTTTGGTCAGGTAGGTAAGGTAGTCCGCCATGCGCCATCCCAGAATATTGATGGGACCGAGGCCGATGGTGAGGAGTCCATCAAAGCGCATCTTGTGGTTGGGGGAGGCAGCGGCGAGCAGGCATAATCCGGCCCCTTCCGACCACCCAACCAGGGTCACAGGCTCTTTCTTACCCTGAACCATCAGGTCTGCAATCAGGCTGAAATCTCCCGCGACGTCCGCAACGGTCAGCCCGGTCTTCCCGCTGAAGCTTTCAAGATAGTGTTTCGTGTCGAGAGCATATACATCGTATCCCCAGGAGGCCATGGTATCCGCGATCGTGAGGGCGAAGCCTCGCCAACCCCCGTCTCCCGGAGCGAAAAGAATCTTCGGATGATGGGAGTGCATGGAAGGACTTCCGGGGATGAAGTAGATGTCTTGCTTCTGACCCCGAATCATCCATGTGTTTTTGACGGATGTGAATTCCCGCCCCAAGCCGACGGGTTCCACCGCGAGAAGGGAAAGGAGACCGCAGACGATAACTCGTCTAAGCATACAGGACCACTTCTTCCTCGAAGGCGCTGACCTTGCTCAAAGCGATGGCGAGTCGGGGCAGGTCAAGAGAGTTGCGGTAGATGGCGTATCGGGGTTCCCAGGAGGTTGCAAATTTGGCCTTGTATTGACGCAGGCCGCGGTAGCTGAAAAGAAAATTCAAATACTGGAAGAAAAAATGAACGGCTCTTTCCTCTGGTGACGCAGCCTCCTTTTCCGCAAAGCCCGACATGGGAGCCATCCCCAAATCGAATCTCTCAAATCCCCGCTCCCGCTGCTGGATAAACAAGTTCACAAAAAGATAATCCATGATTCCATTGGGGGCGTTGGTCTTGTGCCGCATCAGATCAGAGGTGGATTCTCCTTTGCGGAAGGAAGGAATGATGTTGACGAAAGCCAGAATCTGCTCGTCTTTTCCGACGACCACAAACAAAGGGGTCTTCCGGATGTAATCGGGGTCAAATTGGCCCAGGGTGAATCCGCGTTCACGGCGGCCGGGGATCTGCAACCATTGGTCGGAGACTTCCCGGGCCTGAGCCAGCACGGAGTCGGGGAGGGGAGGTTCGTATCGACGGGAGTGGATTCCAGCATTCTCTAGGCGATGGATGGTAAGCCGGAGCTTCTTCATGGCCCTTCCTTCAAGGCTGAATTGCTTCAGATCCACGATGGCGTCGTCTCCGATTTTGAGCTTCTTGAATCCAAAGCGATGATAAACGGGCAGAAGATCAGGAAGGGTTTGATGGAACCCCACTCCCCAATCGTTCTCGGCGCATCGCTCCGTAAACTCGCGGATAATCTCTTCAATCTCCCCAGCGGGGCCTACAGGATCTCCCAGCACAATGGCAAAATTCCCTGCCACGCGATACGCCAGGAAGCAGTTCTGCGACCGGGAGATAAAAAGCGATTTGTCCGGCCAAATCTTGAAGTAGTCCAGAGAAGAGCGGCCATGCATTTCGAGCAGATGGGTCGCCAGGGTGCGTTCATGAGGCAGCATCGCATACTGATAAATCACCGGTCGAAAGAGGGCAAATCCCGCATAGCTGAATGCGGTGATGCTCATAAGGTAGAGGGAGTCCAAAAACCAGTGTGCGTACCGGGTGTGTGGAGTGAGGGCCGGATCGCCGGCCAGGGAAAAGAACAACAGGGTTCGATGGATCGACTCCCAGAAGTTGAAATGGATGCCGAAATGTCGTGGATCGAGGGCCCAGAATCCGGCGACGCCGTATGCCAGGGCCACCAGGGCCGCGATCCCAAATCGAAGAAGCCCCCAGTGGAGATCCGGGATACTGCTTTTAACTGTGAAGGCGTTCCGGTTCAAAAGCAACACCATCACGAGAACCAGTGAAAGAAGAACATGTTCGTAGTCGCGGCCTTTGAGAAGGTGAACAATGACGGAGAGGCACCCTAGGGCGAGAACCCCTTGAAAAGCCCGCTTCTTCCGCTTGTAGATATTGAGAGAGGAGACGGCTAGTGCAAATCCGATCAACAAGGTCAAAAATCGGCGCAGGCGGAGAAATTCCAATGGAACGACGAGTCCCCAAATCTCGCGGTGATGGGGCAAGGCCGGATCCGTCACGGAAAGGATGTTAAAAAGACCGCTTCCGAAAGTCACCAGTGCGACGGTCCAAATCCAGGGAGTGTGTTTTTTCATATGTCATCGAAACCAAGGGTGCCCGGGCACCACAAGCCGTTCCATCAATGAAATTCTAAACCTCGATCCGGGTGGTTTGGCCCATTGTTTGAGATGCCCTGTCAGGCTCAGAAGGGTGCCGCCTCATCCGGCAGCAATCCGGCCTGCGGCGGTCAGGGCGTCGGACATGTGCCTCCTCTTGCATTCCGGTGGTCCCTTATGATCGACACCACCGCTTACCTGCTCAAAGGCTATACCAAAAGAGGCCTTCAGGGGTAGAAAGTTTTTGAGTCTGAATTCCGAAACTAAGAAGCCGGGGGATTCTTAAAAGATTGCTGGAAAGCATCCATGGATTCTTCTCAGTTCCACATGGTGCGGGAGCAATACGGTGGTTTGCTTGGTCGTGAGGATTGCTCTGCAAGGGAAGAAGCGGAAGGTGGCAACGCGATCGCGCAGGTCCGTCAGAACTTGCACGGGAACTTTTCCACAATCGGCCTGCGACATCTGAGATTTCAAATTTGAGATAGGGGAGTTCTTGTGACCGGCATCGTTGTTCAACAGCAGTCGTCGCTCTCCATGGTCTTGATTAATGAGGCCCGATCTGATTTTGTCACTTTCTTTTCCCTGGGCGCTTCGAAAAAACCCGGGTTTCGAACCATTGTCCATCAGTCTGCCTCCGTTACTATTACGGCACGACCTTCCGGATCCCGGAGAATGGCATAACTTCCCCGCTCCCCCCTGACCACTTCGTGTTCGGATTGAACCCCCCGTTCTGAAAGCAAAGCAAGGGTCTTCTCGACTGAGGTCACCTTCAGTCCAATGACGGGATCGGTTCCTCCGGCGAGGTGAATCTCACCGTCGGCCAAATCGACACAAAGGCGCAGCCCTCCCGCATCAACGATGAAAAAATGGCCGGGCTTTTCCTCCGTAACAGAAAACCCAAGCTGGTCAACCCAGAAGCTGCGCGCACGCGCGAGGTCCGTGGTTGTTATGGCAACGAAAGAATAGCGCTCGAACATTTATCCACACTCCATAGCCGGCAATTGACGTCGCCCATGCGTCACAACCCCATCGGGGATGCGAAGATCTTGTTTGCCTTGAATCCCAACGTGGGCCTGTTCCTCAGGCCCACGTTGGGCCTTGAGATGCAGCACCGTTGGCGCAGATGATTCCGCTTGAGTCACCCCACGGGATCCTATTTCAACTTTGTTCCGCAAAACGCGCAGTTGGCCCATCCCGTTTCCACATTGCGTTGACAACCGGGACATCTTTCCTTCAACTCGTGACGGCATGCGGGGCAAAAGAGAAAGTCCGGCTGGATCACCTGACCACAGTTTGGACAGGGTTGCGGGATGGGTCGTCGCACCACGTAGTAAACAATGAATCCGATCCCGTAAGGAACGAAGATCACAACCAGGGTCCACATCAGACGGCTCATGCGTCTGCGTCCGGAGTCGGCGTTGACATAGAAGATGAGCAAGATCCACGCCGAGATGATGATCCCCATGAACACCCCGACTACCGACAGCAACACGCCTTCTATCCCCGCCTGTTGATTGGGAGGCAGGGTATGGATCATGGCCGGAAGGCCCAGACCGAACCAGAGCAGGAGGGCGATGCCCAGAATGACCCAGGCCGCCCTGTTGATGATTCTTAACTCTGCCTTCAATGAGGTTCGCGGTTCGTTTATGGTCGAGTTCATTGTCGTTTCTCCTGCCGGTGAATTTTGTGCAGGTGCAGCAAGGGGACGAGTCCAAAACTGATGGTCCAGCAGAAGGTCCCCCAAAGGATCAAGGTCGTTAGTTCCGATACCACAGGCGGCCAGCCAAATTGTTTTTCCAGCGCATGGTTCAGGGGAGTCAGCAGCAGCAAGGAACAGAGGAACATCACCCAGGCATAAACCGCCAACGCCGTGATGACCCAGCGTTGCTGCCGCTGCTCCATCACCTCATCACGTCGCGCCCGGGCCAAAGCTGCCAGCCGACCCAACTGCGCTCCCGTCAACTCAGGATGGGGGAGGTTCATCACCGTCTTTGCCATGGCGATGAGCGCATCTCGTTGTCGAGTGCATTCAGCGCACACCGCCATGTGTCCGCGGACCTTAGTGGCTTCCGCGCTTGACAGCGAACCCGCAATCAATGCAGCCAGATTCCTTTGTGTCACCTCATGCTCAGTCATGCGATCTGTCCTCCCATTGGGTCAAACGCTGCCGCAAGAGTTCCAGCCCTCGCCGCACCCGGGTCTTCACCGTTGAAAGCGGGACTCTAAGGACCTGTGCGATCTCTTCCAGTGGCATCTCCTCCTGGAACCGCAGAGAAAGCGCTTCACGGTAATGAGGTGGAAGATTGGGAAAAATCTTCTGCACATGCAATTGCAGCTCGTGCTCTTCCAACTGATCGAGGGCCGAGATCTTCTCGTCGGCTATCCGGTCCATCGGATCAGCTGCATCGCTCTCCTCCGCCATCCACCCGGTCGGTTCGCGGCCCTCTTTGGTTTGGCGACGCCAGGTATCGATAGCGCAGTTTCTCGCGATCGCAAAAAGCCAGGCCCTAAACGAGTACGCCGGATCATAACGGTCGATGCGCTCCATCGTTTTCAGCCACGTTTCCTGGAGGATGTCCTCTGCCAGCGAAGGGTCCCCGGTCAGACGAACCAGGTAACGATGGAGTGAGGGGGAGTGTCGGTTCACCAGGACCCCGATCGCCTCGCGATCTCCACCGCGAACCCAAAGGGCAATCTCCTGGTCGTTGGCTGAAGGCGGTAGAGGCATCGAATTAATGGTTTGTTGACGCGGCCAATAGAAGAGCGGTCGTGCCACGATATTGATTGCGCTCATCATACCCCTGTTACGGACGCAGCGAGCGGAGAGTCGCAAGATATTTTCATCTCAACACCGAGAGGGCCCAAAAGAGGAAGAAAAATCAGGGCTGTGTGGATGGGATCCTACATTCGAACTGGTTGCGACAAGCGCCTTCAACTGGAGGGTGGGGAGAAGCCCCCCATTCCGGAAAATGGGGCAAGAATACCCGGCTCGGTCCGTAGTGGGGTCTAGGAGAAAAGAGAGGTCTCCTGATCGGTCGTTTCAGCGAATGGTTTCTCCAGGCTTCAACCACCATGCCTGGGGATGGTGTGTAAACCCGATGTGGGGATAGTACTCTTCGGCGGCAGGGGCTGCGAGCAGGACCATCGTGGCCTGGGGGCCCGCTTCCTTCTGTGTTCGCAGAATCAGATCTTTTCCAATGCCCTGTCTCTGGTGTGATTGTCGAACCGCGAGGTCCGACAAATAGGTGACATAACTGAAATCCGAGAGCGATCGGGAAATGCCAACGAGGAGATCCTGGTCCCATGCGGTGATCACAAGATTGGCGTTCTTCAGCATTCGGAGCATCCGCTCTCTATCGTCGACCGGCCTCCGTTCGCCCAGGGTGGAGGCCCGGTACAGGTCGATCACCTCATCAATGTTCAGGTCGTTTCCCACTCGGTATTGGATCATGCTTCGCAGTCCAAAAACTATCCTCGAATGACCACGCGTTCGATGGAGCGCGCGCGGCCTGTTGATTCATCCACTTCGACCAGTACGGCGCTCAGCCGCGGGTCTCCGGCCGCGGTCTCGAAGCGGCGCGGCATCTGATCGAAGAATTTCTGGATGATCTGGTCTTTATCGACGCCGATGACGGAGTCGTAGGGACCGGTCATTCCGATATCACACAAAAAAGCGGTTCCGTGGGGAAGGATATGCTCATCGGCTGTGGGGACGTGAGTGTGGGTCCCGACGACCGCTGAGACCCGTCCGTCGAGATACCATCCCATTGCCTGTTTTTCAGAAGTGGCCTCTCCGTGCATGTCGACCACCCGAATCTTCACCTCATCGGGGATCTTTTCGAGAATGTTCTGCGCGGTTTGAAAAGGGCAATCAGTGGGCGGCATGAAGATGCGGCCTTGCAGGTTGATGACCGCGTAGGGAATGCCTTTTGATGTTTTCCCGATGAAAAGGCCCGAGCCGGGAGATTGGGGCGGATAATTGGCCGGGCGGAGCAGGCGCGCAGTCCGCGCTATGTATTCAATGATTTCCTTCTTGTCGTAAATGTGGTTTCCCGAGGTCAGGACGTCAACTCCCCAGGAAAAGAAATCCTCAGCGATGAGGGGGGTCAGGCCAAACCCTGCGGCGGCATTCTCCACATTGGCGATGAAGAGATCGATGGTGCGGTCGTGCCGCAGGACATCCACATGGTCGCGCACCATCTCGCGACCCGGCCGGCCCACCACATCTCCAATGACAAGAAGCCTCATTCCATCAACCTTTCGTTGGACGTCAGCCAAACCGAAGGAACGGGTTCACAACGGCAATCCGTGAGTTTACGCAAATCCCACCGAAAAGCAAACGGAGAAAAAACGGCGGCTAAAAAAAAGAACAGCCACAAGAAGGCAGAAGAAACACAAGAAATGAAAGGCATTCAAGCCATCTTGTGTGTCTTGGGATTCTCTGTGGCTGGAGGCTGGGGAAAACTTTAGGAGTAATCCACGTGGGCCGTTGGGGTCGTCTATTTGAACCTAGTCATGCAAGGTGGGTGCCCTACTCAGCGCATTAGGCAGTCCCGCTTGGCGGGACTGAGCACACCGCGATGAGACGCGGACTCCCGTTCAAATAGTTAGGCTCAAAATTCAACAAACCACCTGACGAACCCTGCAGACTACTCCTAACCCGTAAGAACTCTGTCTGAACGCACTATGATTCCTGGATCACGGAATCGAGTAATTTGATGCAAGCCTCTGTTTTTTCCGTGAGCGTGGCTGACAGCTCATGGTTTTCCAGTTTCAGTCGCTCCACCTCGTCCGCCATCGTCAACGCCGCGAGCACCGCCACTTTGAGCGAATCGATCGTTCTCGTGGCGTCAGCAATCTCGCGCATTTTTTCGTCGAGCGACGCTGCCAACCGCTTCACATATCCCGGATCAGGCCCACCGCGCAGGTAGTAGGTCTGGTCATAGATTTCAACGGGAATGCTATCGTCGGGATTGTTCATTCCCCTCCCACGCGATTGATGGCGTTGAGGATTCGTTCGACCTTATTCTTAACCAGTTCCCGTTCCTTTTTCAAGCTCTTAATTTCCAGCTCCAGGGCGCGCAGCTCCGAGCGGAGGCGCTCCATCTCCCCCAGCTGATCGGCGTGCTTCTGATGAGCGGATTTCAGTCGCTCACCCGCCTGATGAATCTTGCGTTCAAGCTCTGCGAACTGGTCCTTGGGATTCAAGGTTGTTTCCTAATGACTGCTCCGAGGAGCTGAAGTACTAACATCGCTTTTTCCAGTTGCCGATTCACCTCTTCTTCAGCCAGCGTTCGCTCGTTGGATTGAAACGTGAAGCGAATCGAGAGGCTATACCTGCCCTGGCCAAACGAATCAGAAGGATAGTAATCAACGGGTTTGATTTGTCCTAGATTTTCCAAACGCTGACTGATGATGGCATCCAAGATTTCGGAATAGGCCTTGTCTTCGGGAAGAATGAACGACAAATCGCGCTCAACGGCAGGGAAGGGGGAAACGGGTTTGAACTGGATTTGACGCAATCCTCTTTGCAGGAGCAATTCCAAATCCGCCTCTGCTACAAAGGTCGGCTGCTTGATCTTGTAGCGATCGAGGACCCAAGAGGCCAATAACCCAAAGGTCGCCGCACACCTCCCACCCAAGAGTACGTCACTGGATTGATTCTGTTGATAGGTGTGAAATCGATTTCCTGACTTGGAGAACTGTGCGTCGACAGTTTCGAAAACGTCCAGGACCTGCTCCACATCAGTTTTGAAAGTAAAGAAATCGTATCGCTGTGGGTGGGTCTCATGCAGAACTTTGGGACGAAACTCTCCGGTCGCGCCGATTACCAGAACGGCTCTCTCCGTCGGCTTGCCACCATCCTCGCGAAAATAGATTTTGCCGATTTCGTACAGGCGCAAGTCCCGCTGACCTCGATTCAGGTTTCGACGGATCATTTCGAGCAGGGAAGGAAGCGCCGTGGGCCGCAAGGCGCCCGCCACTTCGGATAGAGGGTTCGCCAGTTCCACCGCGGCGCGGTCTGTATACTTCGCGGCTTCTTCGCGGTCCAAAAACGGAAAGGAAACAACCTCATTGTATCCGGATGCGCTCAAAGCCTCTCTTAACCGGGAAATGGGTTTTGCGGACGGCAGATTACTGCCACGCGTCGAACTCCGGAGCAGGCGCGGGGGGAACTTTTCGTACCCGTAATGACGCGCAATCTCCTCCATCAGATCAATTTCACTGGTCACATCATTGCGCCAGGTGGGAGCGCGCCAAACCGTCCCTTCGGTTTTTGTCAAGACAGGCTCAAAGTGGAGCGATTTCAGAATCCGATCGACTCCCTCGGAGGTGATCTCAATCCCGAGATGCCGTTTCAGTTGCGCCTGCCGGAGAAGGATGTCCCAAGGAGTGATGGCCGTCGGATAACAATCGATGAACCCTTCCAGGATCGCTCCGCCGGAAATTTTCTGGATCAATTGGGCACACCGGTTCATCGCCATCACGACATTCTCGACATCCGTCCCGCGCTCAAAGCGGTGAGAGGCCTCGGTGTGCATCCCAAAAGCCCGTGCAGTCTGGCGGATCGAAGTGGGCAGAAACCAGGCGCTCTCAATCAATACGTTACGGGTCAGCGTGGAGATCTCGCTGTCCGCTCCACCCATCACGCCGGCGAGGGCCACAGGCCTTGCAGCATCCGCGATCACGAGGTTTTCACTGGTCAGGGATCGATCCACTCCATCGAGAGTCGTTAAACGCTCTCCTTGTTTGGCACGGCGAACGATGATCTTTCGTCCGGTGAGACGGTCGAGATCAAATGCATGCAGCGGATGGCCCAGCTCGAAAAGCACATAGTTGGTAACGTCAGCGATGTTGTTGATGGAACGCTGGCCCACCGCCTCCAGTTGTTTGATTAACCAGGAGGGAGAAGGGGCCACCTTCACTCCCGTTACAACGCGGGCACAATACCTGTAACAAAGGTCGGGATCATTGATTTCAACAGAGGCAGACCGGGAGGCGGACTCCCCGGCTTCTGAGAATGCCAGGGGAGGAGGCTGGAGAGGAATCTGGTAGATCGTGGCCACTTCTCGCGCCACTCCCCAGTGACTCAAACAGTCGCCTCGATTGGCTGTCAGCTCCAGCTCGATGAGGAAGTCGTCGCCATGGGCTTCGATCGATTCCACTGGAAGCCCCACCATGGCGAGGTCATCGGCGAGCTTGCGGGCCTCGACGAGTACCTCGACGTATTGTTTGAGCCATTGATAAGAAATCTTCATGTTAAATCAGTCAACAGAGGCCACAGATTCCACAGAAGGCCGAAGACATCCCGAAAAAGAGCAAGGTCTGTAGCGGTAAGCTGAGATTTTATGCCTCTCTGCGCCCTCTGCGTAATCC
>JBAVHJ010000470.1:0-2454 GCA_049685715.1 Terriglobia bacterium
TCTAAATGTAGGTTCTTCATATCAGTACCGTGTACAAGCAGAGTGCATTCCAATCACCGAATTCTTGTGAAGGTTGTGTAATGGCGGGGTGGCGCATACATCGCGTCCTGTGCGATGTGTGCGAGTCATCTGAGGGAATGGATTTCCACTTCGGATTCACAGCGATGTCCCTTTAGATCCAGAAGAAACTGGTAGGACGAAATGAGTCAGTTCTGACATCAATTGCTTATGCCAAATGCCTACCAAAGAGTAAGAATCGCACACTCCGATGGACCGGAGTATGCGCCACCCATCGAAGACGACTGTCCCCGCCTTGAACACTCTGCGTCTCAGCGGTGTACGCATCAATAACCCATTCATTTCTCCTCCCGGAAATGATGACCCGTTCGGGAAATGAAAACGTCTTCCAGGGTGGGATGTCCCAGGGAGATCGAGTCAATGAGATCAGGAAAGGCCTTTACGAGTTGAGGGATGAACTCGTGCCCGTTGGGACGTTCGAGGCGCAGGGTCGTCCCGAAGACCCGGGGGTTGCCGCCAAATTGTTCGACGATCAAGGATCGCAATTGTTCAGCATTCCCGCTGGAAACGGTGACCACGTCGCCCTGGATCGATGCTTTCAGGGCCCCGGGGGAGCCGGTGGTCACCAATACGCCTTCATCCAGAATTCCCAGACGATTCGAGTATTCGGCCTCTTCGAGGATATGTGTGGTCACCACGATCGTGGTCTGATCCTGATTTCGCAACCGGAGCAGATACCGCCACAAATCAGCGCGGGCCGCGGGATCAAGCCCGGCACTCGGCTCGTCGAGGAGAAGCAATTCCGGCCCATGCAGAAGCGCTTTGGCGATCTCAACCCTGCGGCGCAGCCCCCCGGAGAGTTCACCCGCAAGGTCCTTCCGCCTGTCCTCCACTTTGAACTCCCGCAGCAGTTCTGAAATACGCTGTCGCAGGGGTTCTCCGTGAAGGCCATACAAGAGGCCCTGATGACGGAGATTTTCTGCAACTGTTAATTCCAAATCGAGGCTGCTGGATTGGAAGACGACCCCCAAACGGGAACGAACTTCCTGCGCGGCTCCCGCCAGGTCATAACCGAAAAGTCGCACCGTTTCCGGAGAGGGTACGGGAATGAGGGTCGAAAGAATCCTGAATAAGGTCGTCTTCCCGCTCCCATTCGGCCCCAGAAATCCAAACACTTCACCGCCCTCGACCGAGAAGTTCACGTCTATCAGGGCAACACGTTCGCCATAACGGTAGGTCAGATTCTTGACTTCGACGACAGGGTTTTCACTCATGGGAATCGAACGACGCTGGAAGGAACCCGGAAACGAGGCCCCGAATCCGGGCTCGCGCAACTAAGCGACCCGCTTGCACGCTGGGGTGTCACTCTTGAGGGAGGTCTCGGTGTCGGACCGCAGGAGGTCATTGGGTGGAGCCATCAACGGATAGCTCTCAATGGAAAGAGACAACATCTCCGATCCGGGATCAGAGTTGAAGGCATTACGATACTTGTAGGCCACAAGAAAAATACCGGCAAACATTGTCGCGGCGGGGAGCAGCAAGATCAGAATTGCGGCATTGAGCGTCTTTTCTGCCCGCTTGGCCTGGGTCGAATTGGCCATCGAGGTGTAACACATCGCACAGCCCTGGCCATACTGCACCGCCGCTGAAAGGAGGAGCCACAACCCGATGATCACAACAAGGAATCCTCTTGCCGATCTGAAATGCTTCATTGCTGACCTCCACGAAGAACCATTGCCCGATCTCCTGTCCCCCCCGTCACGCCGGGTGAGACGATAAACCTATCTCCCCCAACCAAGATCCAAAAGCCGCAGGCTATCCGGAAAAAAGAAAATTGAAAAGAGGCAAAGGATAATCACCAGGGCCGGGACCAAGGTCAAAACCAGTTTCATTTTTTCAAATCGCAAGTGCATGAAGTAGGCCATGATCAGTCCCGCCTTGATCACCGAAAGCGACATCAGCATGGTTAACATCAGTTTGACCGGATACTGTTCATACCCCAGGACGACTTCCCCGGCCGTCAGCAACAGTAACCAGATCCACACCCACATAAAGAGCTTTGTTGCAGGTTCGGCATGTTTCACGGCGGCATTGTGACTCATTGAATCGACTCTCCTAAAATGGGCTTCAAACAGCGCCAATCCACCCGCGCAGGACCATCCCCACATCATCCATGATGAATCGACATCACATAAACCAGCGGGAAGATGAACATCCAGACCAAATCGACGAAGTGCCAATACAATCCACAGATCTCAACGTCCTCGGAAGTAAACTTCGCCCGGGCGGTGGCCACTGCGACGACCCCCAGAAATCCGACGCCACTCAGTACATGGAACATATGCATTCCAGTCAGCGTGAAAAACGAAGCTCCAAAAAGCGGCGCACCCCAGGGATTCTGGAACGGCTTCATGCCTTCCCCGATAAGCTTCAACC
>JBAVHJ010000471.1:0-5798 GCA_049685715.1 Terriglobia bacterium
ACCATTAGTGATACAAGGAGACAACGTGAGAAGCGGGTGGGGGGGAAGTAGGTTATAGGTATTGGGTGATAGGTTTTAGGGGAAAGCCGAGGCCAGTATTCCAAGGAAGAACTGAGCTCTCACGAAAATGGTTTCCCTTAGACCTCCAACAATTGCCCGTTCGCCGTGAACAGTAATCCCCGTCTCACCCGCCGTTGTCGGACCACTCCCGCGGCGTCGAGCATCTCGGCATAGGTGCGGAGTTGCTCGACGTAGAGCGGATAGCTGGAGACGGTGGCCTCATCCGAAGGCTTATCGGTCTTGTAATCGATAACCCAAATCTCATTCTCCGACAAGGCAACAAGGTCAACAAAGCCCACAAGCAGACACCCTTTTCCATCGGCCTTAACGACTGGATATTCGGTCTGGATTTGAAGGCCGGCCCCCAAGATTCGATTTGTCTGAAGCGCCGTGATGGCGCGCTCGACATCGCCCATGGCTTCGTCGATGGCATAAAATCCCGGCTGGCGACTCGCGGCCGCCTGCGCCAGTTGCTTCATGCTGGCCTTCGAGCCGGAAACCACGGCGGCGAGCACTTCGTGAACGAGTTGACCAAATTCGAGACCGAGGCGGCTCTCCCGGTTTTTTCCCCGCAAGGCATCCTCATGGTCTGATAATCGATCTTCTTCTTCCCGAATCGGTACGATCTCGTGGATGGCCCTGGTGACGGCAAGCGGCTCAGCGATCGGGCGGGAAGACTCTTTCAAAGCCTCTCCCCACCTTGTTCGCGACTGCTCGATGAGGTCATCAAACTCCTTTGCACGGGTCAGTTCGCGGAAAGGAGGGGCCGGCACAATCGTTTTCGACCAGGCGGCCGGCTGGGCGCGGGAATAAACCGGCTCATGGCGGATGAATTGTGAGGGAAGGGATTCGGCGATCTGTGAGGTGGCAGGACTCCCCTTGGGTGCATCCGGTAAGGGGAGAATCAAAAAATCCCGTGCGCGGGTCGCTGCCACGTAATAGAGACGCTTACGCTCTTCGTGGGCGTAAATCTTTTCCTGCTCAAAGGCAGACGTGGAGGGGGGGAAGCTTGCTTTGAGCGGGTGCAGGTTGATGCTCCAGGACCCCCCATCATGGCTGACGTGCCATGCGGCCTGAGAGTCGCGCCCCTCTGAGATGGAATCGAACCCATCCCAGAGAGCGACGATGGGAAACTCCAGCCCCTTGGCCTGGTGGATTGACAGCACGCGTACAAGCGAGCCCTCTACGGGATCAGGGGGATCCAGTTGGGTGGGGTCATCAATCCACTTTCGGAGAGCCTGGGTCACCCCGTCAAAATCAACTCCCTCCCGGGCGGATTGAAGATCCATCTCCAGGACGATCTCACGAATCATGCTGAGGGTCAGCGGCCCGTTGGGCATCAGGGCGGCCGCCCGTCCGAAACCTGATCTCTCAAGCAGGTCGAGCGCGGTGGCCGAGGGCGGCCTGGAGTTGCGATGCCGACTCAGGTCGTTTATCCACTGTCTTGCGGTCCGCGCCCGCGCCGCCGCTTCTTCAACTTTCTTGCCTGCCTGTGACAACTGCGAGCCTTCACACGAGGACGCAAGCAGACCGGAGTAATCGACCGCGAAAAACGGGGGTCGAAAGAGGGCCGCCTGCGCCACGCCGTCTTCCGGATCAGCGAGGGCCCGCAGACCGAGAATAAAGCTTCGGACGAAAGGCTCCGAAAGAAACAAGAAACCGCCGCGGGCAGTGTAGGCCACATCGTAACGGCGAAAGGTTTCCAGGAGCACCGGAACGTGATAAGTGGAGCGCACAAGAATCGTGATGTCTTCATAACGAACCGCGCGTTGCTGGTTCGTGGCCGGGTCGCGCACTGCGACCTTATTGGATTCAACCATCCACCGTAGGTATCGGGCCAGCATTTCCGCTTCTACCTGCAAGCCTTCAGCCTTCCCCTTAAAGCCCGTGTAAGGCAGGCCTAGCACGCAGGGCGCATTCGATTTCGGGACCTTTCCAGATGCGGCCAGGGGGTCATAGAGTGACTGGCCTGACTGCGCATCCACGGGACTGGTTCCGGGAAGATGTTCGCCGAGGATTTCCTTGAACCGCCGGTTGAAGACCTCGATCAATTCCGGTCGGCTGCGGAAATTGGCCGCCAGGCTCGCTTCAAGGGCGCCCTGTTCGACCAGCATGCGGCGAGCCTGGTCGTAGGAGCGAATGTCAGCCCTCCGGAATCGATAAATGGACTGCTTCGGATCGCCCACAATCGTGATTCGTCCCGGCCGCAGTTCCACATTTTCCCAGCCCCGTGCCCTGCCCGGTTTCTTCTCGGCCAGAAAGAACATGATCTCCATTTGGAGCGGGTCCGTATCCTGAAATTCATCGACCAGGATGTGGTCAAAGAGCTGCTGGTAATACTCGCGCAGATCCGTGTCTTCACGGATGCGGTTGCGGAAGCGCAACAACAGGTCGAGATGATCGACCACCTGGTGCCGTTCTTTGATCGATTCATAAAGGCTGACAACGACCGGCTGGAGCCTGACCAGCCGGGCTGCCATCCACTGGAAGATGGGGCCGGCCAACTGGTCACGCAGCAGGATCTCCGGGCAGTAGCGATCCTTTGAAGCCCAGCCATAATCCTTCGCCAGCCGGTAGGTTGCGTCATCACCGTTGCAATCGTTGCCCTTGCTGAGATTTCCAGGTTTGATGTCGGTGAGTTCAACCATCGTTCCGAGGGCCTCCGCCGGATCTGCCAGACCAAGCAATCCCTCGAGCGGCTCAAGCAGGGATCGAAATAATCGTTGCCCTTTGGAGTCTGCCGTCAGGGATTCGATCCGCCGGATGACCTCACGGGCGAGTTTTGCAGTCTTCTTCAGATCCGGGACCACGATTTCATTTTCCCTCGGCGGGATATCGCGGCGCTCGAGGAATCCTTCAACAAGGGAATCCAATCCGCCATGAAACCAGTAGTCTCCTTCCTTGCTTTGAAGGGGCAAGTCGGCATTCAGGTAGTCGGAAATAGTTTGCTCCGCTGCTTTGGCGCGGGCTCCATCGTTTACATACTCAGAAAGACGTTCTGATTGAGCTGCCCTCACGAGGTGATCGAGCGTCTCAGCGATGAGTTCAGTGGTGTCTTCCCGGATTTCATAAGACGGGCTGAGGTTCATTTCCACGGGACGCAGCCGCATCAGGCGGTCGCAAAAGCTGTGGATCGTCCCGATGTAGGCGGTGTCGATGTGGGAGAGCGCCTCGTAAAGTTGATGTTCTCTTTCCGGAGGAATCTTCTTTTGTGAGAGATTCTGAAGCAAGGCCTGTCGGACCCGAAACTGCAACTCTCCGGCGGCGCGCCGGGTAAAGGTGATGGCCGCGATCCGGGTGATCGGAATGTGAGTCTGGCTCTCACCGCCCGGAGCAACGAGGTGGATGAACCGCTCGATCAGGGCGGTGGTTTTGCCGGTTCCCGCGCCCGCGTCGATGACCACATTGCGCTCGCGCTCCGAGATGGCGGTCTCATAGGCCTTCTGATCGACTGTGGGCCTTGAGCTCATTTCCTGTATTTCTCCTTGAAATCTCTGAAGGATCCAAGATGACCCGTGACCGTGGCGAAGATCGCTTCCGCCCTCGAGGCGGCCTTCGGTCCGCAGACCGGTTTAAAGGGACAGAAGGTGCAATCCTCAGGATCGGTGGTCCGCGGAAAAGTGCGGTGCTGGAGCAGCCGGACGCTCAGTTGCAGCCAGTCCTGGGACTCGGACAGCAAGTCGGCGAGGTCATGTTCAAATCGTCGTTCGAGGTCTCCACCTCTTCTCGCGTAAACATACGCCACGCCCGCCACGCTTTTTCCAGAGAATGCGGAAACCTGCTCGAGAGCGCGCGCGTACACGGCGAGCTGCGTATCGATCCGGGGGATGGGGGCGCTTTCCTTGCCGGCGCGAGGATGTGACTTGCCGCTCTTGAGATCGCGAATGAACCATCCGTTCGGCTGCTCATCAATCCGGTCGATGAACCCCCGCAAATAGACCGTTGCGCCAAGTTCCATGGCAATCGGGTTCGGATATCCGAATGCGAACTCAGTATGAAGGAATCGGCTGGGAGATTTCCAATGCTCCCAGTCCCATCGGAGCACGCGGGCGATGTCGTATTGGAGCCGCCTTCGCTTGCGTGTCCGGAGAGAATTGCCGATCAAGGGATATTCATCCATGAACTGCTTGAATTCATCTGCTGCAATCGTTTCGGCGAGCTTGATCCACTTTCCAAGATCAGCCTTGCGGGCGGCAAAATCAACGCCGTGATCCCCAAGAAACCTCTCGGTCACCCGATGCAGGAGAGAACCGTACGAAAGGGGATCAATATCCAGACCCAGGGGCGGTTCGACCGGCTCCTCCCAGCCGAGGACACATTCCAATAAGAACCGATGGGGACACTCGATCATCCTCTGCAGACGAGATGCTGAGAGGGGATACTTAGGATCGAGTCCCCACTCGAAAGGGAGCGGGCTCTTCTCTTCGAGGATTCCATCGAGAACGGAAGGTCGCATCGCCTCAGCAGCGAGAATCAATTTTCGCATTTCAGTCTGCTCGGCGCTCCAGGATGAGGGCACAGGAGAATCGTTGCGAAAGGCAACTGTGTCCTGGCAGGCCGACGTGCTGATACCGGCCAGCTTGATCATTTCTGGACGCGACTGGTTGCCCGGTTGAAGGTATGCGCTTCGAAACACGCGCATCGTCGGAGTGGGGCCGGCTTCCCAATCGTGCCTCCACAGCGCAGCGGCTGCCTCGAGCAACACCCCGGAAGGCTCGCGGGTCTGGCGATCAAGAGTTTCACGAGGTGCGCTGAGGACGAGCTGATTTCGCGTCCCTCGAATGATTCGATGCAGGGCATGCAAGTCGGCCAAAGCGCGATCGCTCCCGCGCGGCAGGGCAGGCTGGCCTTTGAAGAGTGCATTTTCAAGTTGGGCGCGGTCGTAATCGGGCAGAATGGCATCTTCGTGGGGTGCTGCGGGAAGTTCTCCTTCAGCGAGCCCGATAATGCGGACGGCATCGAACGTCATCCCGACCGCACTTTTCACCGTTCCAATGTAAATTCTCGGTTGACCAAAGCGGGAAACCGGTAAGCGTACCTGATCAAGCTGAATCTGGAGCGCCTCAAGGGCGTGGTCTCCCTGGAGCACGCTTGCGACCCACCTTCGGGTGAGCGATTGAATCGACTCCTCCATGCGAAGGAGAAGTCCGCCTTGATCCGGCAGGGATACCATCCACTTATCACAAAATTTCCGGACCGCCGTCCACTGACTCTCGAGAGATTCTTTGGTGTGGACACGGTGACAGAGTTCTTCAACCGCCTGTATGGCCGGTAGTATCGACTCGATCATTTCGAGCTGATGCCTCAGGTGACCACCACCCCTCGGATAGGTGAGCGTCTCAGGATCATCGATACCTTTCTCTCTTTCGATCGCCTTTCGAATGGCTTGAGCACGCCGGAGCAAGGCCGGACGCCATTCGAGATACCCGTCCGGATGAGCGGATGAGCCGCCCAGGGTCCCACAACGGAACACGATTTCCATCGCGTCAGCGCGGGTCATAGGACGGTCTTCCCCACGGATGTGAGGAACCTGCAGGCCGGGAACCAGATCCACCAGATCTTCAGCACCCATGCGACCTTGGAGCGTGCGCAGCAGCGCCCCGATCCGCAATCCAGCTGGCAGCAACCGGGCCGGCAATCCGCCCGCCACATAAACCGGCGCTTGGCCCTCAGCGCGGCTATTCGAAACGGTGTAGCCTGCCCAGTCAAGCCGGTTCAGTCGCTCAACCAGCATCCCC
>JBAVHJ010000472.1:0-3301 GCA_049685715.1 Terriglobia bacterium
GTATTGAACGTGAATACAGTTCTTACAACAATCGACCGGATCGGAGGAGCGGAACCTCCTCCTGAACTCTTTGTAAGGTTCCCCATTCCAAATTTCTTCGACTGTGTTGTCGTTGACGTTCCCTAACACGGAGGTTCCAAATACACAGCAGGGTGTGACATCTCCACCCGGACTGATGTACATCCGTTTATGGAGCATGTCGCAATACTTGATTTTTTGACCATTGTGCCGAAGCATCTCTTTATATATATCCTGGCACCATTCGAGAAACTCAAATGACTTATCCCGAATGAAGGCCCCATCGGGCAACGCCCCATCCTGACCATCGAGTGCCCCTGCCGGGGCCGGAATCTCGCTGACAAGGCGGGAGGCTATCTCAGACGCCTCCGTCTCAATGGCAGCGTGATCCAACCAACTCTCCGGTGCGAGGAGCGTCTCGTAATAATTCTCCGAGAGGTGATTAATGATCATCCCCTCGCCTCCGACGGGAGCGGCAGCATCCCCTTCGATTTCCGGAAAGGGAGGAGGAATGATCAGAATGACTCCCATTTTTTCAGCCAGCGCATGCGCTCGCTGGTAATAGGCGTTGTAAATCGGTTTATGCTTTTCGACCACTTCATTGCGAACGTGCACCAGTTCATTGACGATTACAAAATGCCCATGGACCGCTTGTATCCCCAGAGCAGAGGCCATGCGTACCAGCTCCGGCAAATCTCTAAGGTTACTCCCCATTATGGTGAAGGAGATACACACGGGGGGCCTCATCGCTTCGGGGAGCAATTCCAGCGTCCGCGTCAATAATCGGATATTCCCGAGCAACTTCTTGAATTTGACGCCCAGTCGAATGGCCTCACAAGTGAGCTGGGTTGCGCCATCGATGGAAATCTGGATCTTGCTGGTCATGGGAATCAACTGGAGAAGTGTCTCTTTGGAAAAATAGGTTCCGTTGGTCGTCAAATCCAGTTTGGCCCCATATTGACCTAATTCCCGCAGGGTCCTCTGAAGGTCGGGTGTTGCCAGAGGCTCGCCACTCATCGTCAGGCAAAATTCATCGGCCCATGGCAACGACTGCTTCGCGACCCGGCTCAGGGTCTCATAAGGCATATCCAACTTTTTGCTGTTGTAAAACCTGTGGAGCTCGGGGGTTCCATGGGTTTCGCAATGAGGACACCTCAAATTGCAGACAAAGGTAGTCAGAAAGCTCATCCACTGCGGCATCGTGTGGAATGGAAGGTCGGGAAGATACATCTTAATTTCTGACAGATCCTTATTCCGATCCTTAAGCGTATAGAAACGTTCGTAGGAATCGTCGTCCACTTCACTCTGAGGGACATGATCGTCGCGAGATGGAAGAGGGGGCAGAGGCCGGATTTTCTCCAACTGCTTCCGGAGAATTTGAGAATTCATTGCCAACCTCCTTCCATGGGGCGGAAGCCTCTACCTTCAGGGCCCTACTCCTTCAACGTCCACTCCAAATCTGAAGTGGTTCCAATTTCACTATCCGACGTTCTGCCGTCAGACTCTTGCGGCTACCGGAGGATCCAACCCGGGAAGGACAACGAGCGAACTATCCAATGCAGATGCCTGGGCGGCAGCCACGAGGGGAAACAATTCATCCTGGCTTCGGTCATTAGCCTTTTCCTGCGGGATGACAAAGGCGCGTTCGGTCCCTCTACGAATATGAAAAGGGTCGATACTGCAGTTCGCACAACACGCCAGCATCCCTCTCCCGCCGAGGCTGGCTCGCATCCAGCGATAATTCTCACCATTCCAGATATCCCAGAAATTCTTCTCTCTAAGATTATCCACCACCGGTCGGCCCGAAACGCAGCACGTCGGGACGTCCCCGTTGAGCTCCAGGTAACTACGGCGCCAGATGAACTTACAATCGACCTGGCGGGGAGGATTTCCGGATTTTGCCAAAAACATGTCCCCGGCGCGGCCAATCGACAAATCATAATCAGGAGGCAAGTAAGCTGTCAACGCCCTCTCCGCCGCGCGCTTTCGTGCCTGTCCCAGGCATTCATTCGCAAGGGCTTTGTGATAAATCAGGGACTGGTTCCGCATGGGCTCGTCGAACACTGCCACGTGTGTGCCCGACACCGAATCCGCTTCCAGTTCGCGGGCCAAATCCATGAATGCCGGGAATTCCTCGATGTTGTCCCGCATCAGGACGTACGTGAAATTCAGGTGGGGTCGACGCGTGGCAGGCAAGCCGCGGCGGAGTCGATTCAGCGTCTTCACGTTGTCGATCACGCGATCATAGTCGGCCCCGGCCCGCCATTTCTCAAATGTCTCCTTCCGAAATCCATCAAACGACACAGTGAGCCATTGGAGCAGCCCCAGCATCTTACGAAGGTTTCTTTCGGTCAGCAGGGTGCCATTCGAATTAATCTCCAGGCCGACTCCATAAGCCTCCAGCACGTCGCACACGGTGTCAAAATTTCTCGACATGAGCGCCTCGCCGGACACCGTGAGGCACACCCGCTTCACCGAGGGAAAAGTTTCGCGTGCCAGCTTTTCAAATAAGGCCAGATCCATATCGACGTGGCGTTTTGCATAGGTGTAGTTGTATTCCGGACTATGAATCTGGCAATGCGGGCATCGGAGATTGCAGCGGTTCGTATTCTCGACCGTAAAGTGAACCGGCAGCCCGTGACACACCACGGCACGGGAGGATTCCTGCTCGTCCACATACCGGGCATTGAGCGCTTTCAGCTCATTATACCGATCGTTCAAGCGTCTCATAAATGTTCACAAGCTCTTCCGCATTTTCCCGGATCGTCTTCACCGCGGGAAACTTATCGAGGGCAGCCAGCTGCGAGCGATCATGCTCCAATAGCGCCAGCTTCCGGTAAAGGTCTTCACTGTCCCCGAATTCAAAATGAAGACCATTCGCGCCGTCTTGAACAAACTCGGCCATTCCACCCAAGCCCGCCGCTACCACGGGGACTCGAGCCAAGAAGGCTTCATGGATGGTTAATGGAGAATTTTCGTACCATAGCGAGGGTATCACAAGAACGTCGATCTCTGAAAGCACTTTGGCTATCGTGTCGTTCTCGAACCGGCCACAGAACTGGATTCGCGGGTCCCCCTGCGCCATCTCCCGGATGCGCCTCCCGTAAGCCGGCTGGACCGTTGTATCGCCATAGAATTTAAGGACAGCGTCCCCCGCCAACTTTCGAAACGCCGCGATCAGGAGATGAATTCCCTTGTGTTCCATATGGGAACCAATGTAACCCACGCGGAATTGAGGCGATTCAATTCTTTTGTACCCGAGGAATCGTGAGACGTCGTAGCC
>JBAVHJ010000473.1:0-2134 GCA_049685715.1 Terriglobia bacterium
AATTTGGGATTCGCTTGGAATTTGGGCTATGCAATCTGGGATTTTGGTTGAATAATTGTATCGGACCCATATTCTGTTAACGCTTGTCGCAGAGAACCGTGTCGGAGGTTGATCCGAACGATATCGAACTTTGCAAATACCTGGACTGCATCTCCGCAGTCTGCCGGGCAAGATCTCATCGGACTTATGACTTATTCGCCATCGAAAAGGAGTTGACAGTTGCTTGTTTCCAGTTCTCAGTTCTCAGCTGTCAGGTCTCAGGCAAAAAGGCAGGATACCAAAAGCCGTCTTCGGAGAGTCGTGTAGATGAAGATTTTGGACTTTGACTCTTGAACTTGGAACTTTGAACTCACCGCAAAGACACGAATGAAAGTAACCCGAGTTGAACCTACCGAGCTTGCCACGGCGCTCAAGAAAATCCTTCCCTCCACCAGCCCGCTTCCCGCTTCAACGCTCATTGTCCCCTCCTCGCGCATGGCTTCAGCGCTGCGCCAGGATCTCACGGGCAGCGGCGCCTTGGCCGGAGTCCGCTTCTTCACTCCCATCGTGGCGGCAGAAGACATCCTTATAAAGAGTGGAATCGCTTTCCAGGAGTGTTCTCAAACAGCTTTCGCGCTTGGACTGCAAATTCTCATCGAATCGGAAGATCTTAAGGACCGCCTGGAGTACTTCAACCTCCGCCAGCTCCGATCCGGAAGCGGATACTCCCAGGCTATCTCCATCACCCTCGCGGAATTGGAAAGCGCCGGTCTCAGTGCCAACGCCCTCCGCAAACTATCCATTGGGAACGGGGGCATCCCGGAAAAGCGCTTTCATGATCTGGCCACCCTTTGGGCTGCGACCGATCAAAAGTTTTTGTCCGACGAACCCCCGGCATGGACGACTGCCCGAATCCTTCAAGAGGCCACTCGCTGTCTCCTGGAAATCCCCGACGCGTTTCCCTATCCCGGACCGCAGATTCTTATCCTTTGCGGCGCTCCAACAAACGTGGAAGCCCGGTTTTACGCATCGATTCCTGATTTACAGATTTTTTATATCCCCGCCCTCCCAGAGCGACGCGAATTCACGGAACGCCTGAAATACATTTCAAGCCTCCTGGGTGGAGAGCTAAAGAATGAAACGATTCCCGGTGATGGAAAATCGGAGCTCGATGTTCTTCATGCTTTCCTTTTCCAATCCCCCAAGAAATTGGCGGACCCCTCCCGGGGCAGATCACAGAAGTTGGACGGGACCGTGCATCTCGAAGTCACTTCCGGAATAGAAGAGGAGCTGGCGGTCACGGTCAGATGGGTGGCCGAGCAGATCTTCGAGCATCGGACACCGCTGGAAAGAATTGCGGTCCTTCTCCCTTCCTTGGATCCGATGGCGGGGATGCTGGTTGAGCGACTGAACCGGCTTGACTGGGCAGGCTACACCGTTTCGAATAGCCGCGCTGAGGGCCAAGCGCCGGTTTATGTGGCGGGCGGGTTGCCGGCCCGGCTGCTGCCCAGTGGATTGCGGATCGGGGCGCTGCTACGCACGCTCCAAGGTCGCATGGGTGCTGAAGATCTGGTGGATCTGGTTCCCGGCCTGCAGGTTCCTCACATCCGCGGGGAAGACCGTCCTGTGACCCGCGCTGAGGCTATGGAAATCGTGTTCAGTTGTGGGACCCTGGGAGGCTCATCCGTTCATCCGGACGGGTATCTCGAATGGCGTCCGGTCTTGCTCCGGCGTACTCAAGCCATTCGAAAGACGATCGAAAGAGAGAAAGACGTCGATGATCCTGAGACGCTCACCTACCCGAGGGGTGGTGGTCACCTGAGGCATCAACTCGAAATGATCCAATCGATACTACCGGCCATACAGGCGGTTGAAGAACTCTGTCACCGTGTCCACACCAAAGAGCCTCTCGAAAGCCTGTGGACGGCAGTCCGGAAATTTTGTGATGAGTGGATGGTATCCCTGCCGGATCAAGCCGGTCTTCTCGTTCGCATGGAGGAGTCGATTCAATCGCTGACCCGAAGGTGGGTCGCAAGCGTGCTCCAGGGAGACCATGCCCTCGAGGCGCTCCAGATTCAGCTCGATCGGGTTCGCTTACCGGTTTCTCGCTTCGGTCAACCCAGAATTTACATTGGAACGGTGAAAAGTGCGGTCG
>JBAVHJ010000474.1:0-13250 GCA_049685715.1 Terriglobia bacterium
ACCCATTACCTTGATCTTTTTCAAGTCATCCACGCTGGAACGTCCTGCGGGGGGCAATCTCAGATGGATCGGCACGTCTTCCTTTTCCAGGTCTTGGTGCAACAATCCCACATTCATCCCCTCGACAGCGAGGCGAAGTGTGGACGCAATTTGTTCGGCCGAGACGCCATTCAACGAGGCTTTTTCCTTGTCCACCACGAATCGATATTGGGTTTGGTCGCCCTCCATGTACCAGTCCACATCCACGACCCCCGCCGTCTTGTCGAAGATATCTCGAATCTGGCGCGCGACTTCAATTTGGCGGCTGTAATCCGGGCCGTACACTTCAGCCACCAGGGTTTGGAGCACCGGCGGGCCGGGTGGAACCTCAGCCACCTTGACGCGGGCTTGATAACGGCTGGCAATCTGGACAATCCGGGGGCGCACGCGCTTCGCGATGTCATGGCTCTGTGATGTCCGGTCACTCTTGGACACAAGGTTGACCTGAATGTCGGCAACGTGGGGCCCGCGGCGCAGAAAATAATGACGAACGAGGCCGTTGAAGTTGTAGGGTGAAGCGGTGCCGGTGTACATCTGGTAGTCCGTGACCTCGGGCTGTGTGGCGATGTAGTCGCCAATCTCGCGTGTCACGGCCGCAGTCTCTTCAAGGGTTGTCCCTTCCGGCATGTCGATGATCACCTGGAACTCGCTCTTGTTGTCGAAAGGAAGCATCTTGACGCGTACGAGTTTCATCGCGAAGAGCGACATGGCTCCTAAGAGTAAAACGGCGACGGTGAACAGGAATCCGAGGCGGTAGCGGGAATCATGGATCAGTTGGGACATCACCCGCCGGTATAATCTCGTGGACCAGCTTTCCCGGACCTCCCCATGATTTCCGCGCCGCTTCAGCAGTCGCAGACTTGCCCAAGGCGTCACGACAAAGGCCACCAGCAGCGAAAAGATAATTGCAGCAGAGGCGCCAATCGGAATGGGGCGCATATAAGGACCCATCAATCCACTGACAAAGGCCATGGGGACAATGGCCGCAATGACCGTAAAAGTGGCCAGAATCGTTGGGTTGCCGACTTCATCGACGGCCTCCACCGCAATTTCGCGAACCGACCGGCCCTCGTTTTCAGGGAGTCGAAAATGCCGGACGATATTTTCAACAATAACGATCGCATCATCGACCAGAATTCCAATGGAAAAAATCAATGCAAAAAGCGTGATCCGATTCAGTGTATAGCCGTAAAGATAAAAGATTGCGAGCGTGAGAGCCAGAGTGACAGGGATCGCAATCGCCACAATCCCCGCCTCACGCAGGCCAATGGTCAACCAGATCAGGGCAGATACCGAGAGGATGGCGATCATCATGTGGAAGAGCAGTTCGTTCGATTTTTCCCGCGCCGTCTCCCCATAATTGCGGGTTGCCGTGATATGCACATCGCCGGGGATCAAGGTGCCCTTTAACCGATCCACCTTTTCAATGACTGCCTGCGCGATCTTGATCGCGTTGGTTCCCTTGCGTTTCGCGATAGAGAGGGTGACAGCAGGGTAGGGCCCTGACTGATTCGCATCGGGGGATCTTAAGGAAGCATGCCGACCCGAATCTGTGGGTGAATTGATTTCCTTATAGCGGGCTGCCGGCCCGGCGCCGAAGAACACATAATTGCTGGCCTCCTCGGGTCCGTCTTCAATCGTTCCCACATCACGCAAGTAAACGGGGCGATTGTTGAATACCCCTACCACGACGCGTCCCACATCCTCCGAAGAGTGCAAGAAGCCCCCGGTTTCAACCAGGAACTCTTGGTTCCGGGCGGAGAAGCTTCCGGACTGTAATTGGCGGTTGGATTGATCCAGCGCGGGAATCAACTGGGCAGGGGCGACGTTATAAGCCGCCATCTTGCCCGCATCGAGCGTCACAAGGAGCTGGCGTCGCTGCCCTCCAATGATTCTGACCTCGGAGACATCCGGGACCTCTTTGATTTGATCGTGGATCTGTGCGGCCACGCGGCGCAAGGTAAAGGCATCATACCGGTCACTCCAGAGCGTCAGCGCCAGAACGGGGACATCATCAATGGAACGCGGTTTGATCAGTGGGGGACTGGCCCCCGGCGGGATCAGATCGAAATGGGCAAACATCTTTTGGTTCAACCGGACAATGCTGTCCTCTTCTTTTTGCCCGACATAGAACCGGACAATCGCCATCGAATAGCCGGGTGACGAGGTCGAGTAGATGTACTCGACCCCCGGCACCTCGCGGATCAGTTTCTCCATCGGTTTGGTGATCCGTTCCTCAACCTCTTTCGCGGAAGCACCCGGCATCTGAACCATGACATCGATCATGGGGACGATGATCTGAGGTTCTTCCTCCCGGGGCAGGAGGATCACCGCGCCAAGGCCCAACAAGATGGAGGCCGCAATGATCAGGGGGGTCAGCTTGGAATCAATAAAAGCCCCCGCGATCTTCCCGGCGAACCCGATTTCCTTTTTCATAGCGCTCGGCTACCTCACTTGGCTTCCATCGCTGACCAGTCCGACGTTTTCAATGACCACCTTTTCTCCTCCCGTCAACCCTGCAAGAATCTCCACGCTGTCTCCATAGGCCTTTCCGGTCTTGACCAGGCGGAGATGAGCCAGATTGGATTCATCCACCACATAAATCGCCTCGAGTTGACCTTTCATGAAGATCGATTTCCGCGGAACCAGGAGCGCCTTCTTCTGGCCGATAGCAAACAGGGCTTTTCCATACAGACCCGATCGAACCAGCGTCCGGTGGCCGGATTTGTCCCGATCCATCAAAAGGCTCACCTTGACCACATCAGTTCGACTGGCGGGGTCGGAGGCCGGCACAATTTCGGCTACACGCCCGGGAATCTCTGATGAACCCAAGGCATCGATCAACACTTGAACGGGGTCATTCAATTTGATTTGGTTGACCAGGGAATTCTCAACGGCGACTTCAAGGCGATAATTCCGGGTGTCCTCCACCACGAACAGGGGTATGCCGGGCGAGGCCATCGTGCCTACATCTAAGTTCTTTTGGGAGACGATGCCGTCCACAGGGGCGGTAATGCGTGAATAGCTCATCACGGTTTGCGCCATGACGGTATCGGCACGGGCCTGTTTCTCCCTGGCCAATACTTGCTCTTTTCGGGCGATCATCGATTGGTAGGAGGCTTCGGCCCCCCTGAATTTCGCCTCCACTTCCTCGAATTCATGTGGACTGACCGATTTCTTTTCATAAAGATCTTTGAAGCGGTTCAAGGTAGCGCTGGCAAACTGGCGATTCGCATCGGCTGCCCGGATTTGTTGCTCGACCTCGGCGAGGGCCTGTTGCGCTTCCGAAGCGCCCGCATGTGCCTTTGATAGCTGTGTGGTTGCTTCTCGATCATCCAGCACCATCAGTACTTGCCCGGCGCGAACAAGGTCGCCTTCCTTCACTTTGATCTCAAGAACGGTCGCCATCACCTTGCTTGAGATTACGCTGGTATTGATGGATTTCACGGTGCCGACCGCTTCAAAGTAATCCGGAACCGCCTGCAGTTGTATCGCGCTGACCTTAACTCCGCTCACAACCGGATGGTCGACCTTGGCCTCACCGGGCTTAATTTCACCACCGCACGAGAGCAGAACTGAAAATGCCCCGATGAGGGCGAGCCTGAGGAGTATCCATATTATCTTGTTAATCATCACTGGAGTTCCCTCTAGATACCCGTTCTTCTTGTCTATTGATTGAGAGCCTGGGATTGCTCGGTGAGAATCCCTGATGCCAGTTCGGTATTTGCCTTGGCAATCCGGTGGTCATACAAGGCCTGGAAGTAGGCCGATCGAGCCTGGGTCAAGTCGGTTTGAGCCCGCAGGAGTTCGGTAACGGTTGTCAGTCCGGCGCCATATCGGTTTTGTACAATACGCAGGGTCTCTTCCGCTTGCGCAATGGCAGATTTTGTGACGTCGATTCGCTGACGTGTGTTGTCAAGGTCCAAAGCCACTTGCTTCACCTGTAATCTAACGGCCGCTGAGACATAGTTGTTCATCGCCATGGAGCGTTCCAGGTTCGCCTTGGCTTCTTCTAGTTGCGCTTTATCGTTGCGCCCTCGAAAAAGATTGAAGTGGAGGCGCGCCCCCACAACCCAATTGTTTCCTCCCCGATCGGCAAGGGTTTGCGAGTCCGCCTCCCAGGAACCATAGACCCCGATCTGGGGGAGGAACTCCGAGCGCGCAATCCCGACGCCCTTCTCGGCGATATCCTTCATCAGTAAGGTCTGGAGATAATCAGGCCGTCGCTCGAGGGCTTGTTTGAAAAGTGATTCCTGGGGCTCCGAATCAAACCGGACCTCATTCAAATCGGAAGCCATCTCGATGGGATTGTCAACCGGCAGTCCCATCTCAAAGTTAAGGTTGGCCCTGGAAAGCGCCACCTGGTTCTTTGCTTTGAGCAGCTCCTCCTGCATCCGCGCCAGAAAGACCTGTGCCGCCAGTTTGTCCGACTCCACGGTCATGCCCGATTGATAGAGCGAGTCAGCTCTGGCTCCGGCAGCCTTAGCCGTTTTCACGGCATCCTCGGCCACCTGCTGGCCTGAACGGGCGAGCAAATGCATCATGTAGGCTTTGGCCACTCGAAAAATCAGTTCCTGACGTGTTTTTTCAACGTCCTGTTGCGCCACTTTCTCCCCCAACTTGGCTTGTGCCACAGAACCCCGAATTTTTCCGGCATCATAAAGGACCTGCTGTATGGAAAGCTTTGCTTGAAAGTTGTCGAGCGCAAGCGGTTTGTTGAGTGACGGAATGGCGAAATTCTGAGGGCCAAATTGGCGCTGGTTCAAGAGACTTCCAAATACGTACACAGGATTGTTTCCGCGGGCGAAAGTCTCGTCGAAATTGACTTCAGGCAAATAGTGTGAGACCGCCTGGGGGACCTTCTGTTGTGCCATTGCAAGCCCCTCGTGAGCCGCTTTGAGCGAAGAGTTGTTCTGGAGGGCCTGTTCAACAGCTTGACGTAAGGTGAGGGGGCCCGAAGCTTGCGGCGTTAAAGCCGGTGCGGTCTGCGGATAGAAATTGTTTCCTGGCAAGGAAATCAAGATCAAGAACACAACGGCGGGATACGCAAGGATTTGAAATCTCAGTTTGGATAGGCTTCTGCGGGTGGACTGAGCAACAGAACTCCTCTTACGCACCTCATTTTCCATGGGAAGCCTCATTCACAACACCGGCAAGTTTGACGGGCATCGAAAGGAATCATGGCCGTCCTCATTCTCCATTGATTCAAAGTGGGTCGGAACGACTCAAATAATCTTGCGTGGAGGTCGATTGGGCATGAATCGCGGATGAGGGTCGAAGGCCGCTTTCCCGCTTGACTGGACGTTTGGGAGAATTCGATTTATATTCTCAAGCGCATCCATCAGCCATTTGTTCTTCATACTTGGATGGCGGTGCTTCAGCTTCGAAGCTGGCCAACGATGGCGCTGGTTTCTGTGCGGACCGGCGCCCACCCATCTGTCAGAAAGCGGACGTCTTGGAACAGCAACCGAAAAAGAATCGTCCATTACAAGCCACTCTCGATTTCAGCGAAGGAGATTTGAATGCTGTCTTCGAGGAAGCCGCCACCGTCGCAAAAGACTATTTCAACTCGGTAAACGACTGGCGGGTATTTCCCAGAATCAAGGGCAAGCGCCTTCGCCTTTCGATTCGGGAACGATTGCCTTTGGACCCTACTCCCCCCAAGGAAGTGATTCGGGTATTTCGCGAAACGATACTCTCGAACGCACGCCATAATTTACATCCGAGATTCTTCGGCTATGTGTCCTCCTCCGGAAACCCGATCGGCGTGATCGCCGACCTCCTGACTTCCACCATTAATCAAAACGTGACGGCTTGGCGGTCAGCACCCTCAGCGGTTGAAACGGAATTGCTCGCAACGGACTGGATCAAGGAAATACTGGGTTACCCGCGGGAAGCGATCGGGATGTTTACGAGCGGGGGATCTATGGCCACCCTGCAGGCGTTGGCGATCGCCCGGGAGGTGAAGGCTGGAAGGAATGTCTCCAGGGATGGAATGCAAGCATTGGGCCCCTCTCGCTTGACTCTTTACATGTCGGAACACGGACACATGTCGATTCCGAAAGCGGCAGCGTTGCTCGGTTTGGGCCGGTCTTCCGTACGCATTGTCAAGGCTGATCCTGCGTACAGGATTGAACTCTCCGATTTGGAAACGCAGATTGCAAGGGATAAGGCCCACGGCAACCGTCCCTTCTGCGTGGTGGCAAGTGCCGGCACGGTAAACACGGGTGCGATCGACGATCTCGAACAGGTGGGGCGGATTTGCCGACGGGAGGGGTTGTGGTTTCATGTGGACGGCGCCTATGGAGGATTTGCTGCGCTCGTGCCGGCCATCCGTGAGCGTTTTCGTGGGATCGAAAAGGCCGATTCGGTTTCCCTCGACCCCCACAAGTGGCTTTATCAACCTCTCGACGCGGGTTGTCTTCTGGTGCGAGACCGCCGCCATGCCCACCGGACCTTCGGGGGGAGCGGCGCCTATGCACAAGTGATCGGTGGAATCCCGGGTGAAGATTTCGCCTTCTTCGAGCATGGAATTGAACTGTCTCGACGTTTCCGCGCGCTAAAGATCTGGATGGCGTTCAAGTGTTATGGCACGCGGCTCTTGTCCGCCTGCATTGAAAAGAATCTGCGAATGGCCCGGGCACTGGAATCGATCGTCAGAGCCCGCGCTTGCCTCGAGATCCTTGCTCCGGTCCAACTCTCCATCATGTCTTTTCGATATTTTCCGGTGTCGGTTCGGAAGGCATACCTTCAATCCGGCCCGGCTCAAAAGAAAGAGCTTGAGCAGAGACTGAACCGCCTGAACGAAAGAATCATGACCCAGCTCCAGCGTGAGGGCAGGGCCTATCTTTCCAACGCGGTGCTCAAAGGCCGGTTTGCCTTGCGGGCCTGTGTCCTTTCGTACCGCACCGAAGAGCGAGACCTGGAGATTCTGGTGGATGAGGTTGTTCGATTAGGCCGAATGTGGGAAAGAAAGGTTTAGCTAAGAATTCGCGGACTACGAATCCATGGTTCCGAAAGTGGCTGCAAGATGAATCTCTTTCTCCCCAAGAAATCCTTCCTGCGGTGGGATAGGTCTCGTAGTACGGAGCACCTTAATGAAGTATTGCCTGAAAAGGAGGGTCGAACCACCATGAAATTCAAACTAAATTGGTCTTGGTTGCTGGCCGCCGTGCTGTCCCTGGTTTGCCTTGGAAATCCGTGTCTGATTAACGCCCAGAGCCAATCGCCGGTGATTGCGATCCAGGCCGGAAAGCTGATCGATGGCAAGGGCGGTGTTCCACAGTCGAATGTCACCATTCTGGTGGAGGCCAACAAGATCACGAGCGTGGGGACCCATATTGCCATTCCCAGCAGTGCGAAAGTCGTCGATCTTTCCAGTTCGACGGTGATGCCCGGATTGATCGATGCCCATACACACCTATTGTTACAGGGCGACATTACGGCGGCCGATTACGACGAGCAGTTGTTAAAACAATCTCCCCAGTACCGGACCATTCAGGCAACGGTCAATGCCCGGACGGCCCTCGAGAACGGGTTTACAACGCTTCGTGACCTCGAAACGGAAGGGGCCGGATATTCCGACGTCGATGTCAAGCGGGCGATCAACAATGGCATCATCCCCGGCCCCAGGCTCATCGTCGCCACCCGGGCGCTGGACGTGACGGGCGCGTATCCCTTGCTTGGCTATGCCCCGGACGTGCATGTGCCGGTGGGAGTCCAAACGTGCGACAGCCCGGAAGATTGCCGGCGTGCCGTACGGGAGCAGATCAAGTACGGCGCCGATTGGATCAAGGTGTATGCCGATCGCAGCTATTATGTCAAACCCGACGGGACACTCTCCTCAATTCCAACATTCACGCCGGAAGAAATGAAGGCAATCATTGATGAAGCGCATCGGGAACGCCACAAAGTCGCCGCGCATGCCATGGCCACTCCCGGGCAGAAAACGGCGCTGGATGCGGGTGTCGACTCGCTTGAGCATGGGGACTATTTGAGTGATGAGATTCTTGCGCAAATGAAGCGGCAGAATGTTTTTTATTGCCCCACGCTTTACGTCGGGGTGTACGTTGCCCAGGGGCGAGCCCAGGCAGGTGCACCCATCTGGGTCAAATTGATGGATATCGCCCGCGAGTCATTTGGTCGGGCGCTGAAGGCCGGGGCCACCATTGTCTTTGGAACCGATGCGGGGGGATTCGCCTGGAACGAGAATGAAGCCAAGGAATTCTCCCTGATGGTAAAGTATGGGATGTCCCCTATGCAGGCAATCCAGTCGGCTACCTCGGTCGCTGCAAAGGCGTTGGACATGGATGACAAGATCGGGTCGATTGAGATGGGGAAACTGGCGGACATCGTAGCGGTCAAGGGCGACCCGCTCGCGGATATTTCTTTGATGGAGAAGGTATCGTTTGTGATGAAGGATGGGAAGATTTACAAGCAATGAAGGACTAGTTTCCAGTTGCCAGTGATCAGTTGTCAGTGACTTCCGTTAAGCTGTCAGTAATCAGCCCTCAGCTATCAGTATTCGGCTGTCAGTGAAGAGCGAATTGCCCTCAGTAAACATTGATCAGCCGAAGCGTTTTAAGCTCATTGGAAGTAAGAGGTTGATCTATAAACACGGATTGCTGATTTCTGATAGCTGTTCGCTGACTGCTGATGGCTGACCCACTATGAAGAAACGATTGACACCGAAGGGCGCAATTGCGTTAAAGAAACAGCAACGACTCGCGGAATTACATGAATCCCTGCGCGATACTTTACGCGAGCTTTCAGGACTCAGTGAGGGCAAGCTCTGGGGAGGCCTCGTCTACCGTTACGATAATCAGGTTTTTTTCACGCTAACGCTGCGGCCTCGGACCGTCCTGCTCGAGATGAAGCTTCCAGACCGGGAGGCAGAGCTAGCCCTCGGGCTGGGTTTTGTGCACCCGCACAGTTTTACCCGGCTGGCCCGCAACGGATGGGTGGCTGTTTCAGTGACACCGGAAATCCTGTCTGGGCGCGTCCAAGAACTGATTGATCGAAGCTACTGGAGCCGGGTCGAGTCTTTTCCACATACGTCCCGCCGCCGATCCTCCCACAATCGGAGACACGACCGGGTCCGTTAGGAAACGTACACAAAAGCAGGTTCGATCCGATTGGAAGGATGAATCCACGACTTAATGAAGGGTAGGGGAAGAATTGGCCTTTCTGCACGCTCTTTTTTTAGTTGCTCTGCTGGCTCCGGTCATACTCTGGTGGGGGATGCTTTTCGATTGGCTGATTCGGGGGCGTGATATACCTCGGCTAGCGGCGCAGCCAGCGGAAGAACTCCCCGGATTCGGTTGGCCCTCTTTGGCGGTAATTGTTCCGGCCCGTGATGAGGAAAACTCTCTTGAACCCGCCCTTCGGAGTCTGGCGACCCAGGACTATCCTCGCCTGAAGATCGTCGTCGTAGACGATCGTTCAACGGACCAAACATCATCCGTTCTTCGGCGTCTCGCTCACGAATTTCCAAACGTTGCTATCGAGGCTGTCCAGGAGTTGCCCTCGGGCTGGCTTGGCAAAACGCATGCCCTGTGGAGAGGGGCACAGCGCGCCGGTGAAGTGGATTGGATGTTGTTCACCGATGCCGACGTGGTGTACACACCGGGCACGCTAAAACGCGCCGTGCGGTATGCGGGTTCAAACGGGATCGACCTCTTGACCCTTTACCCTGGAGCCATCATCCGCGGGTTCTGGGAGCATGCCCTGCTCGGATGTTTTGCTCTGCTCAGCTTCATTGGATATGCACCGTGGCGCGTCAACAACCCCAGATCAGGTGCCTATTTTGCGACCGGGGCCTTTAATTTGGTTCGGCAGGAGGCTTACGTGCGAGCGGGGACGCACCAGCAACTCGCGCTTGAGGTTGTGGACGATGCCCGGCTGTGCTGGCTGATGAAGCATACTGGCGCTCGAGTCAAAGTGATCATCGGACGCGGCGCAATTCATCTTCGCTGGCAGGTGGGTGCCAGGGGGATCGTGCAAGGGCTGACAAAGAATTTCTTCGCGGGGTTCAATTACAGCCTGACAAAGGCTGTCGCCGGGGCCGCGGGCATCATGCTCTTCTCTGTGGTTCCATTCGCAGGGTTGGTAAGGCTTCCCCATTTATCCGGTTGGCTGTGTGTCGCCAGCGTCGCGGCGCTCTTTGTTCTGTACCATCTCTCATCAAGGGGAACGGGAATAAATTTTCTGTATGCGGCAGTTCATCCCCTGGCCGCGCTGATCGTCGTCTATATTACGTTCCGCTCCGCTCTCGTCACCTTGCACGGCGGAGGGGTCACCTGGCGCGGAACACATTACTCGCTGGCACAGTTGAGGGAAGGACGTCGGACTGAACACACCCGTTCAATATGACGGTTTTGCTTCGGTCGCTGATGAGTATTGGCGGTCCTTCGGCCCGGAGTTCTCTGAGCTGATCCTCCCTCGAATTGACCGGTTGATCCGCTCGCAGCGGCTCCAGGCAAAGACGCTCCTGGACCTGGGCTGCGGGACGGGATCGTTTGCGATCCAAATGGCGGGACGCGGCCTGCAGGTGACAGGGTTGGATGCGAGCCGTGGTGCCTTGGAAGTTGCCCGCCGCAAAGCAGGAAGAGCAAAAGCCCGCGTGCAATGGATCCTTGGAGATATGCGCTCCTTTACCACAGAGCAGAAATTTGACCTGGTGACCTCCGTTTTCAACAGCGTTAATCATTTACTCTCCACCCGCGATTTGGGAGCCATGTTTGGGGCGGTGAGCCGTGCGCTGGTTCCGGGCGGCCATTTCATCTTTGATCTGAACCATCGGAGTTGCTTTGAACAGGTCTGGGGAGGGTTGTCGGTGGTACGTCGGCCGCGTTTTTTTCTAATCCGCTGCGATGAGATCGACCGGAGGCGCCGCCGCGCTACGGCGCATTTGGTGATTTTTCTGAAGCGAGGGAATCGTTACGTTCAAATCAAAGATTCTATCCAAGAGAGGTGGTTTAGGGAGGGCGAGATCCGGGAGCCTGCCCTCAGGGCAAACCTTCGCATTGTTCATAAGGAAGATTTTAACCCGTTTTCCAAGGGCCTGGGTTATTCAAAGGGGATCAAGAGCTTCTGGATATTGAAACGCGGAGTCTGAAGGACCCGCTCGTCCTCTCAATCAGGATCGGGTGGTTTGCCCCTGATTGGTCCCTCTCAGATCTTGCTGATCACCCATTCAAATTGTGAAAAGACAATCATTACGAGGATCGCGGGTCCGCGGCTCTCCAACGAACTCAAAGGTTTGTGTCCTGGTGAGTGGGGGAGTGGACAGTTGCGTCCTGCTCGGTCTTATGACATTACAGTTTCAAGAGATTTTCCCGGTTTATGTGCGTTGCGGGTTGCGCTGGGAAAGCGCCGAGATTTATTGGCTGAGGAGGTACTTAAAGGCACTTTCACAGCAATCTCGATCCGTTCAGAAGAGAACTCGTAAAATTCAGCATCCCATCATCCATCCCCTGACCGTGCTTGGTATGCCGGTGGGAGACGTTTATGGGTCTCATTGGTCGATGCCGGAGGTTCATCAAGAGGGCACAAGTCCCAAACAAAACAAGTTGCGGGAGGATCAGGTTCCCGGCCGAAACTCCAATGACGATCAGGTGTACTTGCCGGGAAGGAACCTCTTGCTTTTGTCAAAGACAGCCGTGTTTTGCGCCTTGGAGGGAATTCAAGTTATCGCCATGGGGCAACTCCAGGGAAATCCTTTTCCTGATGCCACGCCGCTATTTTTGCGCCAGGTGGAGAAAGCCCTTTCCTCTGCTTTGAATCGCCCAATTCGAGTCCTGACCCCCTTTCTTCAATCTTCAAAGGGCGACGTTATTCAGCTGGGAAGGCGGCTGGGGCTCCCCCTGGATCTCTCCTTCTCGTGTCTGGCTCCAATCCGGAACCGTCGTCCGTGCGGGCAGTGTAACAAATGTGCGGAATGGGAACGCGCAATGGCGTATTGAAGATCAGGATAAGCCCGGGAGGGGAATGGACTGGCTCGAGAACCCCGGGGCCCGAAAGAATCCCTATCGGTGAAGCTGCCCCCTGGTTTTGTAAATTCATCCTGAAGGCATTTACGGAGGGAGGGTGTTGTGTTACTCTCTTTTCAACCGCAGAGGCACTTATGAAACGCATGCATTGGATTGTTGCGTTCTTGATTCCTTTCTTCTTCTCCACTCCGTTGCCGATCCACGGGGGCAGCCGAACCGATACGGCTCAGGCCAGCCCAGTGAACCCGGAACTCGATGGCTTGATCAAGCGGGCGGAATCCCTGGTCGCACGGAAGCAGTATGACGATGCGATCGACACCTACATGAAGTGTCTTGCATTGTCGCCGCGGGATGCCACCCTTTACAACCGGCTCGGCGTGGCTTATCACCGTAAACAGGACTTGGGATTGGCCCGGAACAACTATGAGAAGGCAGTGAAATTAGATCCCGGGTACGCGGAAGCACTCAATAATCTCGGGACGATTGCCTTTACCGAAAAAAAGTACAGCAAGGCCATCCGCTACTATAGAAAAGCGGTGAAATTGAAGCCCGATACGGCGACCATGCACTACAATCTAGCCAGCGCCTGGTTCGCAAAAGAGAAATATGACGAGGCGTTCCGAGAGTACCAGATCGCTTTCACACAGGACCCGGAGTTATTGGAACATATTAGTGCCACGGGAAGCATGGTGCGCACCACGGGATTTAACCGGGCCAAGTACCATTTTTATCTGGCGAAGATTTACGCGGAAATGGGCAACGTCGACCGGGCGATCGACTATCTGGCTCGGGCCATGGAAGAAGGATTCAAAGAGACTGATCTGTTGTATAAGGACCATGCGTTTGCCACGCTGATTAAGGATGAGAAATTTGCCCGATTGATGAAGAATCCCCCCAAACCGATCGAATAGGAAATCAAGAACCTTTAAGGAGACAAGCGATGAAAAGACAAGCCCCGTCTTGGAAGGGCAGCCTGACTGTTGTCCTCGTTGTTCTTTTTTCGTGCGTTACGTTTGCCCAGAGCGGTGGCGTCGACACCACCCTGGTCATGGCTGTGGGTGACAGTTTTGTAGCCGGGTTTCAGAGTGGAGGACTCTCGATCGACGGTCAGCGGAACAGTTTTCCCGCCTTCGTGGCCCGACAGATGGGCGCCTTTCTACCGCTGCCCACTATCACGCGACCGGGAATACCCGCGACCTTGACGATCACCTCCAATGGAAG
>JBAVHJ010000475.1:0-3181 GCA_049685715.1 Terriglobia bacterium
CGGTCCACCATGGTGGAGTCGATTCCTCGGGCTTTCGTTGCCTCCGAACTGAGAATAGGATTGGGAGCAACCTGGCCGCTGGAGGGAGGCAATTTGAGGTCCGCCTGTGATTGTTCATTCGGATGAATCCGCTTTTGGGATCGGTAGTATAAAACCGAGGTGAAAGCCACAACGGCGAGCAGGGCCACGGCTGCCACCCATCGCGGCTGTAGCCCTCCTGAAGCAAAGGCCGAAAGATCCTTGAGAAGGGAACCCAGCCAACCCGCTGATTCGTGCCTCGAGATCTCCGCCTCACCGATACTCCGGGCCTTTGCGAGGAGGTTGGCAGGCACTTCCAACTCGCCCGGTTTGATTTCAGCAATTTCCCACTCCAGCTCCAGCAGGGCTTGCTTGCAGGCCCCACATCCGCCGAAATGGCTTTCAAAAGATCCCCTTTCCCCCGGGTCCATCATTTCGTCAAGGTAGGCAAGGCGCGTCTCGGCATCCACCTGGGCGACGCAAGTAAGAGAGGCCTGATGGAGGGACTCCACAACGGGAACCGCCGCCGAAGCCCTGATGGCGAGCACAATTCGCAGGTTCTGGAGGCAGGATGAACAGCTCTTCAGGTGTGCAAGGGCCTCGCTGTCCAAGGCGGCCAAATCCTCGCCTTTCAGCCAAGCTTCAATCCTCGTAATGTCAATGCAGTTGATCATTCGGGTGGATTCTGCCTTAACTCCTTCTGTGTTGACACAGTCCTTTCACTCCGCTACCCCTACCCGGAGAAAACCTCTGCAACCCCCATTTCAATCAATTTAGACGGAAAAATCTTGTAATTTCAAACTAATCCCCGAAAGTATCTTCCAAGATTTTGGGGTTATAGCCCTGCCGCCGTAACTCGGCTCCCAGGCGCTCCTTAATCTGGTTCAACATCGTATACACCCGTTCCGGAGGGCGGATTTTCATTTTTCCGGAGATTTCCTTGGCCGAAAGCCCTTTATCGAACCGCAACATGAAAAGGCGCCTTTCCGGGTAGGGAAGGGCATCGACCAGGCTCTTGAAATCACCGACCAACTTGGCGAATTTTTCTTCTTTTTCTAAGTGATGGAGCAGGACTTCAGGATTCAAAGACAAGTCCGGAAGCTCCAGCAGCGGATCCGGATCAAGGGCCGGATACACCGCAGCGGAGGTAGTCGATTGGTAATCAACCAGGGCTTTGCGTTGCCTGATGTTCTGGATTCGTCCCCGCATTTTGATGCTCAGGCAGTCATTGATCTGATCCATCGCACTCTCAACGGCCTCGTCCGTCGCATAATCGCCAAAAGTGGACTTCATCTTTAACGACGCCTCATCGAATGACAGGTTCTCCCAAAAGCGGAGCTTGAACAGTGTTTGCGTGAATTGAGGGAGCTGTTTGATCCTTTCGGGGAGGGTCTTTCGCCCAAACTTGGTGCGGGTAAAGTCGGATTTCAGGTTCCCCAGCAAGGTCACGAGGAAAGAGCTCAGCTTGCAACGGAATTTAAAGGACTTGAGCTTTTTGAAGTTGTTGGCTGCCAGGGATTCGTACACAAAGAGATTGAAATCAGAGACCATGTCGATGTCGTGGAACGACTTTAGAGAATAGGAATAAATCAGGCGAGCGTAGGTCTCCAAAAAAAGAGACCAGCCCTCTCGAGGCTTGCGCTCAAGCAGTTCGATGAGCTGCTGATCTGTGGGCAGAGTCGGCATGGCGGACGATTTAGAATAAACGGCTCGTATTGTATACTCGATGGGTGGAGGTGACAACAGAAGGGAGCGGACAAACCGTTCGGCCCTATTCAGCGAGGTTCTTCTCACATTCCTCTGTGATTTCTTGATGCCCGCCTCTTGACCGCCATGAATTCCTGCGACAGGAAGCGGTGGAGCCAGAGCTCCCGCCTGGCGGTGAGAAAAACGGTCAGGGAGTGAGTCGAACTGAGGGAAGGGGACCCGGCCGAAAGTTCTGCAATTGGAAACAAGAGCCCTTCAGGATGGGAACATCCATTCCCATCCTAATGAGACCCTGAACTCGAGGGGCCTATTTCTTCGTGATAGGGGTGAATCCGTTCGCCACAAGTTTGGCCTTCACCTGTTCCGCCATCGTGACGTCTGAAAACGGGCCAATTTGAACTCGATACAATTTGTCGGTCCCCGAATCAGCCGGAGGGGAGACAAGAAAAGCCTGAAATCCCTTCTCCTTCAACCGGTGGACCAGCGCTTGGGCCTCATCAGATTTTGATAAGGCCGCGACCTGATAAACAATGGCGTTGGTGGGAGTGGAAACAGCTACGACAGGGGCGGTTTTCGGAGGAGCTGTCGCCTTCGTGGACGAGGGCTTTTCTTTCTCCTTCGGAGCAGTTTCTTCCCTCGGGTTCACCTTCGGACTTCCCGCGGTTTTCCCCTCGACGGTTTTGTAAAAGGTGAGTTCCTTGTTGATCGCGTCTTGATCTACTTTTTTTGCCTTCGATGAATCGGGGACTGGAGGCTCCTTCTTCACCGAAACCTTCCCTGGTGAGGCGGCGGATGGCTCCCCCTCAAGCTTGCTGGGGTCATTGCGCCAGCTCAAATCCTGTTGTTCGCGGCCCACGACGAATCCGAGGGTAAAAAAAATGCCGCACAGGAGCACCGCACCAAAAAAAATAAAGACGAGTTGCCGGTTTTCCAACACCAATTCGTACTGACCTGATGATCTTTTTGTGGCCATATTTAGACTCCGGCTTCAGAACTAGCTCTTCTTCAAGCCCTCCGTTAATTTGCTGATGATGTCGATAGGGATCGGAAAAACAATGGTGGTGTTCTTTTCAACGCCGATTTCCGTCAAAGTTTGCAGGTAGCGAAGCTGAATCGCCGTCGGCTGGGAGGACAGAATCTGGGCGGCTTCCATGAGCTTGTGAGAGGCCTGCAGTTCACCTTCGGCGTGGATGATCTTGGCACGCTTCTCGCGCTCTGCTTCGGCCTGCTTCGCAATGGCGCGCTGCATCTCCTGCGGGAGATCCACCTGTTTGACCTCGACCAACGCCACTTTGATGCCCCACGGTCCGGTGTGCTGGTCAATAATGGCCTGCAGGCGCTCGTTCAATTTCTCGCGTTGTGAAAGCAGGTCGTCCAGTTCCACTTCGCCCAGGACGGAGCGCAAGGTTGTTTGAGCAAGCTGGGAGGTGGCAAAATAGTAATCTCGAACTTCTAC
>JBAVHJ010000476.1:0-5604 GCA_049685715.1 Terriglobia bacterium
GTGTTTATGTGCGGGTTGGTCCGAATGAACGGGGTGCCCTCCGCCCTCTCAGGGCAGCGGCACCGGGATGCGCGACCAGGGCAGGAATCTTTACACCCGCGAAGTGATTTGAGTTAAAATTGATCTTGCCATGCGAAACGGGTCAAAGTCTCCCCCCATCATCCTCCGCCACTGGTTGACTACGATAATTTTGGTTACAGCTTCGTTGCTGTTACTGGATCCCGGCACTCACCCGATCATGAAGGGTGAAACCAGCGCTCCGGCGAGCCCGGGCATCGGGATCCTCGGGGATAGCAACTCCGATGAATACCGTGCCGACGACAACCGCGGCGGGAGCTACGCGGCCACGACGCTCAATTGGATGGAACTATTGGTCAGACGGCGCGGGTTGAATTTCGGCCCGTGGGGGAGTCGGGGAGAACCGCGTCGCAGCGGGTATGAATACAATTGGGCCCGCAGTGGTGCCACGACGGCGGATATGATCAGCTCCGGGCAGCACACGGGCCTGGCAAAGCAAGTGGCCAATGGAAAAGTCACGCGCGCCTTGATCTATATCGGAACCAACGATTTCCATATCTGGAACCATACCTACGATGAAATCTACTTCGGCACTCTCACAGGGGCCGCGCTCCAGAAGAAGATTGATGGAATCGTGGCAAATATCGCCCTCGCGGTCGATACGCTTCAGAAGGCGGGGGATGTCCAAATCGCCATCATGAATTTCTTGGATCCCGCGATATCGCCCGATATCGTTGCACTTTTCCCCATCCCCCAACAACGTCAGAGGGTGAGTGATGCAATCATAAAGGTGAATGCCGGACTTCAGTCCTTGGGGGCCTCTCGCAGGGTGACGATCATCTCCAGCCAGGGAGTTGTTCAGGCTATGTTAGGCCGGATAGATGCCAATGGTTTTCTGAATGTGGGTGGCGAGCTGATTAATGCGTTTGCCAAAGGGAATGAGCCCCACAACGGTCGATTGGATGATGCGCTCGGGCATCCTGGTACGGTGTCGAGCGGGTTCATGGCAAACCTTTTCATTGATGCGTTGAACAAAAACCTGGGAATGGCAGTCCCGCTTTTCAGCGACAAGGAGATTCTGAACAACGCGGGAATCATCCGGGTGAATCCGGGAGGCGCCAATGCGGTTTCCACATCTGGATCGGGCAGCACCGTGCAGGCCGGTTATGCCACCATCACGATGAATTCGGGGGATACCCCATACAGCACCGCGGTTTTCAGCATCACCCAGAATGATGTGATTGTCAGTGAGGTAGGAGTCCCTGCTTCACCGCCCACCCTGGCCGCTCGCATATTCATAGACTACCGCTTTCCGTCCCCTGGAAAGACGTCCCGGAGGGATGCCCTGCTGAACCCCGTCAATACCGGGTTTGCCATCGTGAATCGAGGAGAAGGCACAGCCCACATCACCTATTTGCTTCGTGATTCATCTGGAGCCAGCATGGGTCCGATGGGGCATGGGGAGCTTCCGGTCAATCAGCATCGTGCCAAGTTCATTTCCGAACTCCAACAGATTGCCCCTGATTTCGAGCTTGCGCCGGACTTCCCATCCGTCGTCCAGTTTGGCTCACTCGAGGTCAGAAGCGACCAGCCCATCTCGATCCTGGCGTTGCGCCTGACCACCAATTCCCGGGGCGAGAGCCTCTTCACAAGTACGCCAGTTGCAGATTTGACCGAGCCTGTGCCCACCGCGACCCTTTTTTTTCCACAACTCGTCGACGGCGGGGGATACAGGACCATGGTGATGCTCCTCAATACCTCGGGGATTGCCGAGACAGGAAGACTGCTGATGTTCGGGGACGAGGGTTCCCCCCTTGCAGTTCACCCGCTCAACGGTGCCGCTGCGACCTCGTTCACATACACGATTGCACCAGGAGGTCTGTTTCTCTTCCAGACAGACGGCTCAGCTCCCAGCGTTAACGTGGGTTCACTGCAAGTGATTCCGGACGCCGGGAGCCCCGCTCCGGTCGGCGCGGGCGTATTCAGTTATGGTCCCCTGGGCATGCTGGTCACGGAGTCCGGAATTCCCGCGGCGGTGATGACCACTCATGCGCGGGTTTATATCGACCAATCCAATGGTCACCAGACGGGATTAGCCATTGCAGCACCCAGTAACAATGGGATGCATGTGGAGGTGACGGCCTTTCAGGAAGATGGGGTGACGGGGATGGGGAGTGGAGGCATAGACTTGAACGTCAATGGGCACATCGCCAGGTTTGCGGATGAGATCATCAACACCCTCCCGAGCGGATTCACGGGGGTGTTAGACATTACCGCAACGGCGCCGTTTGCGGCGTTGACCTTGCGGTCATTGACCAACACGCGGGGAGACTTTTTGCTGACGACCTTTCCGGTGGCGGATTTTGAGCAGCCTGCCCCGAGTCCCATTCTTTTTCCACAGATTGCTGATGGAGGAGGTTATCAAACGCAGCTCATCTTCTTGAGCACTGGCGGTGCGGCCAGCAGCATGGCAAACTTCTTTGGAGATGACGGGCTGTCGTTGACAGTACAAAAGAATGTCAGCGGTCATCGATGAAGCGAAGATGGCATTTCGCGGAAACGAAAACGGAATTCGTCTGAGGCCCGGCTGTCGCTGTGTCCTGTTCTCTCAAGAACCAGAAAGGGAAACGCGGTAGCGGGAAGTTCTGAGCGAGACATGCCCCGAAGAGGTTTCAGGCCATAGTCGACGGGCGCCCCCTCCAAAGCGTCGATGTGGAAATCGGGGTGAGCCGTCCTGGCGTTTCCTGCAGTCGTCATCGCATACCTTTCCCATAACGGAACAATTTCAAGCATCTGATAATCCTCCGAGGACGGGTCAAAGGTCGTTCTCGCCTTCCGACTTCATTCCGAAAGATCCTCGCATTCCTGAACTTTGACATAATGTCTTAAAGATGTCGGGTTACCTTGGGGAGGTCCTGACTGCGAGAGCTGTGACCACGGGGAATCATGGAGTGAACGAATTCTGGGATTGAAGAAAGCGCACCGAAGGTTCTAGTTTGAATGTCCGGTATTCTCGGGCAAGGACTGATATCATCAGAACAGTGTTTCATTGACCATAAAGGGAGCCACTCAATGAAGAAGGGACTTGTATTACTCTTACTGTTGCTGTTTTCCATCCCCGCATTTTCAGAACCGAGCACGATCGCATCGGTCGGTAAAATATCCAATGCCACAGGGCGGCCGCTTCAGAATCATATCTTTTACGCCATCAAGGACGGGGCGTGGTGGTGCTTTTACTTCGATTCCATGGACCTCAATCAATTGAAATGGAAACGCTCCGTGGACTTGTCCACCTGGGGGCCGGTCAATACATTGACCCTTGCCAATGAGCATAACCGCGACGCCTCTAATTTTGCCGTCCTTTACACCAACATCAAGGGTTACGATGTGGTCCATATTGTGGTTGATTACCAGATGAGTCCCACCGATCATTCGAGCGCCCACATCCGGGGCCACATTGAACCGGCCAGCCATCACCTCATTGTTGACAGCCCGGAAACAGTGGTGGCCAAAAATTCCATCACGGAATACACGTACCAACCCCTCGCTCCAAACCTGGGAATCGATGACGACCATTACATTTGGCATGAAACCGCTGTGGCACCGGGAAGCTCCATCGGCGACGATCACACCGTTCGTTCCTTGTCTCCGGATAAGGGCAAGTCTTGGGATGCCGAGTGGAGCCCTCTCGTGACCACGGTCGGTGCGATTGACCGCAGTACTTCACGCGCTATCGTAAGCAGCGGTCCCACGGGAATGTTGACGTTTATCGTCAGGAACTATGGACCGGATAATTACAATTCGTTGGAGAGCGCTTACATGCGTGAACTTCTTCGTCCCTTTATCAATTCAGGGCTGGTCAAGATGAGCAGTACAAAGACCGTCCAGAACATTCCCGATGCGTGCATGGTCAAGGTGAACGACAGCGACGTCCGGGTGATTGAGAAAACGGATGCCGCGTCCTTTAGGCATCTCAAGTTTGACGCCACTTCCTGGGAAGCCCAGGCGCCGCCGCCCGATCAAAAGAGCCAGCTTAACACCGATGGCGGCGTTTTTTGCGCCACCGATGAGAGAGACCTATGGGTGTTTGTGGTGGATAGCGACCCGGCGAATACAATTCGCTATAACAAATTCAACGTCGGCAGCACCACCTGGGGAACATGGACGGCGCTTGAGACCGGCTCTTCAATCAAGCGGCACCTTTCCGGATACCAAAAGACGGGCGACGGGAAAATTGCAGTCATTTGGACGGAGACCGATGGTTCCAAGTTTGATATTCGGGCGAGGTCCTTGACCGTGGGTCCGGCCGCGTCGAACCCCTAAAGTTCATCAGGCGGGGTGCCCGCAGGCACCCATGGAGAATTCAAAAATACGCTGAAAACTTTTCTCGGACGTTGAGGGGATTCTCGCGGGTGTAGAGGGCCACAACCCCGTGCCACGGTGGAGAATCACGGGCTTTTCCATGCCGCTCGCCAGAGCCGGTAATTCCTCGTGTGGGAAGGATGTCGGTGTCGCGAGTGCATCTGGAGCCTTGACGGTTGGATTACCGTTTCCACGGCAAGCGAGACAGCAGAGTCATCCCGAGGGTTGAGGCCCCCTTTAGAACGGACTTGATGAGGGAACGTCCGAGGTAGGTTGCCCCCTGATGGTGGAGCCGCCTTGCCCGACTTACAGCGTGATTGAATGCTGTGAATACGGACCGCTCCAAGGACGGGGAGACACGCGCCAACCCTTCCGAGAAATGAAGCAGGGGACGACGCATCCAGCGGGTCAGATATCCGTGTTCCTTCAGGTTGTGCAAGTACATGAACTTGAAAACCTCATAGATCTTCTGCTTCACTTCGGGCGGGTAATGGAAGAAGTCGGCATCCAAGACCGTCCCTAGGGGAAAGACCTGCGATTCGAAGTAGGTGTGTTTCTTCGGTCGAGGCGCGTCATAATTCCGTTCAGAGCTCAACCACCAGTTCTCAAACCCATATTGATCTTTGTATTTCTCATAAACCTCGGTGCCCGGGAAGGGCACCAGGACAGAGGCGACCGCCGGGTGAAAGCACTCCACGTACGGAGAGATTTCCTTCATGAATTTCCGGCTATCCTCAATCGCTTCCACCCCCTCCCAGGGAAATCCCAGAATAAAAAAGACGTAGCTCTTGATCCCTTTTTTCTTGGTCAGCGGCACAATGTGCCGCACCATTTCCACGGTGTGAGGTTTGTGGATCCTTTTCAGGGTTTCCGGATGGCCGCTTTCCACCCCATAGTCGATTTGCGTGCACCCCGCTCTTGCTGCAAGGGAGAGAATTTCTTCGTTGACTGAATCAATGCGGGTCATCATGTTCCAGGTGAGGTTGAAGCCGCTTTTGATCAATCCGTGACAAATCTCGAAAATTCGTCTCCGGTCCATCGTCATGGCATCGTCGACAAAATGGAAATGCGTGGTGCCGTAGGTGCGATGCACGTGGAACATTTCGTTCAGCACGCTCCGGGCTGACCGGAAGCGGAATCTCTTTCCAAACAGACTCCCGGAGCAATAAGAACACCTTGCCGGACATCCTCTCGAGCTGAACAGGTTCTTATACAACTCGGGAT
>JBAVHJ010000477.1:0-2297 GCA_049685715.1 Terriglobia bacterium
ATTTTACAGGTATTTTGATCCGCCCGCTTTCGTGCAGGGTCGCGAAAGATGTCGGATATTCCCCCGAATCTCAAATTGAAGAAAAGGCAATACCGTGGGATTGGCTCGAGCGTGTCAGAGCTTGGGGTGGGTGACTCGTCGACTAATGGGGGGGTCGTCCGGTTAACCTATCCTGGGGGTAGAGGGGGTCCCGCTCACCCTGGTGGATCCCCTCGAACTCATATCTTCATAATCCGGCTGTTGCGGCAGTGCATTATTCCAGGCACAACAGCCTCAAGGTTTTCTCGGCCGTTCGAGCTTGCTTGAACCTGATCTTTAAGATTTAAACATGAGATTTCAGCAGCTAGGTAGAAGCGGTTCGTGGAAAATTTAAAGGATGGCCCGGATTGTTTCCGCACGACCAACGAAGCCTCTCTGGTGAAATCCTGGGATTCATGATCAAGCGCGGACGATCATTTGAAGCGCCCCGCACGCTTAACGAGTGTCAGTTCTCTCCTGCCCTGTCGAATCCAGGTGAGAGACGGCCCGGCGCGATCCTTCCTCCTCGGAGAAAGCGCCGGGCTGCATCAAACTCGACTCTAAACACGGTTGTAATCGATCGACCCTTCGGAACACCCTCTCCATTTTCGATGCCTTCCCGCGTTCGTCTTTCTACGAATTGTCCTGCATTGCACAGGTGCTACCGGCCCTTTCTGCGGCCAAAGCCTCCCTTTGAGGGCACAACATGGGAGGCGCAATGTTCGTTTGACTTCAACCCCCTGACCTCCTACAATCGACATTGAAAAGTTCAATCAAAACCGATACAACGAAAATCGCTTTGTCGCGGTCTAATAATTGAATGGTTTAAGACCAAGGACAGAAGAATCAAATGACGCGCAACTCGAAGAGAATTTGGATTTCCATATTGGGGATCTTCGCGCTTTGCCTCGCGCTGGGCGTGGAATACTCGTCCGGCCCGTCGGTCTCCAGCTCTGGTCTGGCGGCCCCTCCGCAGAATCCCCCACCCTCTAACCCGCCTTCGTCCGATCCCCAGGGACAGGAAAAACCCAAACCTGAAGGGGAACGCCCCGAGGGGCCACAGCAGCCGCCGGGCGAAGCACCGATCAAGGGACCTAAAAAGAAGAAGAAGGTGGAGGAGGAGAAGCCCAAGGATAAGATCAGCCAAAAGCCGGGTGAGGTGGCACGGATTACGGTGAACGTGACCGCGGTCCGGCTGGATATCGTCGTGACCGATGGACACGGAACGCCCATCCCCGGTTTGACGGAAAAGAACTTTCGTGTTTACGAAGACAAGGTGGAGCAGAAGATTGATAACTTTCAGCCCACGGAGGCTCCACTGACCACGGTGCTGATGATGGAGTTCAGCCGGGCGACCTGTCCGTTGATGTACAACATGTGCAGTATGGGCTACTACACGCTCAGCTCGGATGCCCGCCAACTGGCGAATATGCTCTTCCAGGGACTCCGCCCCGAAGACTGGTTGGCCGTGGTGGCCTACGATATCAAGCCCGAAATCCTGGCCGACTTTACGCAGGAGAAGAAAAACCTTTACGAAGCCTTGCGCCGCATGCAGGTTCCTGCCTGGAGTGAGGCGAATATGTTCGACGCCCTCGACGACACGCTCAACCGGCTGGAAGAGGTCGACGGCAAGAAGTCCGTTGTCCTGTTTACAACCGGGCTGGACACCTTCAGCAAATTGACCTTTGACAAGATCCTGAAGAAGGTCCAAAACACCGATGTCAGCATCTATTCAGTCAGTTTCGGCGCGTCGCAACGCATCATGAACGACGACAGGATGGGCGCCGTCAACCGGCTCAACTTCCTCCAGGCCGACAATGAACTCAATACCTTTGCAAGGGATACCGGCGGAAAAGCCTATTTTCCCCGTTTTGAAGGGGAATGGCCGGGGATCCTGCAGGATATCATGGCAAACCTGCGCAGCCAGTATTCCATCGGATATGCTCCGTCGAATCCGACCCGCGATGGAAAGTTCCACAAGGTCAAAGTGGACCTGGTGGCTCCCGACGGGGGACCTCTCAAGGTCGTGGATCAACACGGCAAGACTCTGAAGGTCGAGTTGCGGTACCGCCCCGGCTATTACGCGCCGAAGGGATAGGTGTCAGGTGTCAGGGGCCGGGTGTCAGGGAAGCGAGGTCAGAGGTCGGAGATCAGAAGTCGGATAAGATTATAATTTCTATTCGGCTTTTTTCCTTGGGGCTCATCATCATTTCAAGTTCAGACCTTTGCTTGTTTTTTTTCGGACTTCTGAGTTCCGAATTCTGACCTCTGTTCTCTGT
>JBAVHJ010000478.1:0-4273 GCA_049685715.1 Terriglobia bacterium
GTCGATATACAGTCTCGGGCAGGGCCCCTGATTCGTTACCATAGTTTCTCTCCACATATTGGCGGAAATCCGCGTCCAGCCTGTTGTGCCAAACGTGGTGTCCGGGGAGACTGGCCAACTCCGGCAATCGGAGACCCAGCAGAGAATCCTGTTGGGCCTTTTGAACGTTGTCGGTTGCCCATCCCGGGTCAGGGCTGAAGCGTCCACCCTGAGTTTCTAACCAGAAACGCTGACGTTGCCATGGATAAGACGGAAGTGGCAACACTCTTCCCCGAGAGGGGTAGAGATGCCTCCAATTCACAGGATATCCAATCGAATAGAGCTTGCCGAGGGCAGCCAATAGCGTCATCCGCTCATCCTTTTCTCTTTCCATGGAGGGAATGAGGTGGCCTTCCCTTTTTAATAGATGGAGCGTTTCTTCGATGGCTGGCAGGAGGACAGGATGCGGACTCACCTCAATGTAGATCGTGTGCCCATCTTCCAACAACTGTTCGAGGGCCTTTGAAAAAAGGACGGGTCTCCGGAGGTTTTGAACCCAGTAATGGGAAGCGAGGGTTGAACCGGCAATACATTTTCCATTCACGGTGGAATAGAATGGCACGCTGGCTTGTTTGGGATGAATGTCCTCCAGTTGGCTTAATAGATCGTGGGTCAAGGGATCCATTTGTGGGCTGTGGGAGGCCACATCGACCTTGACGGGCCGGCAGAAAATGTTTTCTCTTCTTAATTTCTCCAGCACTTCCTCCATGGAGGAAGGGTCACCTGAAAGCACGGTGGACCGGGGGCTGTTACTCACCCCGATTGAGAGACGATCTTCGTATCCCAGCAGCATCTCTTGGGCTTTTTCAATTGGAAGAGCGACGACCGCCATGGCCCCTTTTCCACTCACTCGTCGCAACAGATAACTCCGACGACAAATGATGCGCATGGCGTCTTCCAGGCTCAATGCCCCCCCCACATATGCGGCAGCCACCTCACCCATACTGTGCCCCACAACAGCATCCGGCTCGATCCCCCACGATCTCCACAACACAGCCAGGGCGATTTCGATGGACAAAAGTGTGGGTTGAATCACATCGATTTCGCTCAGCCGGAATTGAGGGGATGATTCCTCGGCCATCAACTGCTCCTGGAGAGACCAATCGACAAACCCATGCATGGCCTGTTCACACTGGACAATCGCCTCATGAAAGAGGGGCTCTTCGTGTAACATCTGTCGCCCCATTCCCAGCCATTGAGAGCCCTGCCCGGGGAATACGAAAGCGATTTTCAGGGGTCTCCCTTCAACTTTCCGGCCGAATAAAACGTTCGGGAGGGATTTCCCCTGGACGAAAGTGTCGAGGTTTCCTTCGAGCTCTTTGTGTGATTGCCCCAGTATGACCAGTCGGTGATCGTGATGACTTCGTCGGACGCTCGCGGTATAACAGAGGTCTGTCAGCGATGTTGTTTCGTTGCCTAGAATCTTCTGATACGAGCGGGCTAATGCTTGAAGGGCCTCGGAACTGCGCGCGGAAAGAGGTAACATGTATCTCCCAAACCTCTCCGCATGCGCGGTCAATCCGGGCGGGGGGGCCTCCTCGAGAACCAAGTGGCAATTCGTGCCAGACCAGCCAAATGCACTGACTCCGGCCGACCGTGGTCCTTCTCCAGAAAACCAGGGCCGTTCCTCTGCCGCAATCTCCAGTCTCGTGCCGTCGAGTGATATATGAGGATTAAGCTGACAGAAATGCAGATTGGCCGGGATCAGCTGATGCTCCAATGAAAGGACGGTTTTAATGAGGCCTGCGATCCCTGCCGCGCCTTCGAGATGCCCGAAGTTGGTTTTGACCGACCCAAGGACACAGCTTTCCCTTTTTTTCTCTCGCGGACGGCCCAGCACACTGGCCAGGGCTTCCACTTCAATCGGGTCGCCCAGCGGCGTTCCAGTTCCGTGAGTTTCGACATAGCTGATGTCTTCAGGGCGCACGTCAGCATTCTCCAGCGCTTGGCGGATGACCGTCTGCTGAGACAAACCATTGGGTGCCGTAAGCCCATTGGTGTGGCCGTCTTGATTGATTGCCGAACCCCGGATCACCGCCCGGATTTGGTCACCATCCGCTAACGCCTCTGAAAGGCGCTTCAGCACCACAAGCCCACAACCTTCTCCTCTAACGAAGCCATCGGCGCGCGCGTCGAAAGTCTTGCAGCGGCCATCGGACGCCATCATGTGCAGTCTCGAGGCAGCAACAGTGAAATGGGGTGTGAGCATCAGGTTCACTCCACCCGCAACACCAAGGTTACTCTCGCCATTGCGCAGGCTCTGGCAGGCAAGGTGAACGGCGACGAGCGATGATGAACAAGCTGTGTCAATCGCAAAACTGGGCCCTTGGAGATCAAAAATGTACGAAAGGCGCCCAGCAAGGACAGAGTGGGACGTGCCGGTCCCTGTATACATGTCGATATTGTCAGGTTTCGCGGATTGAAGCAGATAGTAGTCGCTGCTGTGGCTGTGGACCCCAACGAACACCCCAGTTTTGGTGCCGGCAAGCCCTTCGACAGTCTGTCCCGCGTCTTCAAGGGCTTCCCATGCCACTTCGAGAAACAGTCGCTGCTGTGGATCCATTCCCGCCGCCTCTCTGGGCGAGATGCCAAAGAAAGCAGCGTCAAACTTATCTACATCCTGCAAGAAGCCACCCCAGCGGGTGGTCAACCTCCCAGGAGTGGAAGGATCCGGATCGAACAATCGCTCCGCGTCCCATCGGTCAGGAGGCACCTCAGAAATCCCGTCAACTCGATTCTTGAGAACAAGCCAGAATGATTCAGGAGAATCAGCTCTGCCTGGGAATCGACAACCCATCCCGATGATGGCGATGGGATCATTGTGGGCCAAGGATCCAGAGGCATGGGCAGACTTGAGACGCCGCTCCAAAAGGGCGCGCTTTTCGGGGGACAAACTGGCGATTCTTTGGTCAATTTCAGGCATTCTACGGTCCTGGTTCAATCCTTGTTCTCAAGAAGCCGGCGGGCGTCTTCATCGGAGAGCTCTTCGATCTCCGCCAAGATCTGGTCGACCTCGTTTTTCCGAACCTGAGACTTTTCTTTGGATACAAGCTTTGGAGGATGAGGCGCACTTGCATCCGACATCTGAATCTCCATTTCCTCATCCAAAAAGGAAGAGAGCAATTCTATGGTCGGGTAGTTCCAAATCAGGGTGGCCGACAACTTCAATCCCAAGCTGGCCTCCAGACGGTTCCTCAATTCAAGCGACATGAGTGAATCGAGACCGAGGGTCTTCAAAGGTCTATTCAAGCTCACCTTGGGAGGAGGGAGTTTCAGAACCTGAGCCACCTGGCGCTGGAGATGATTCTCGAGCAAAGATCGACGGCGTCTTCCAGCCTCCGCTGCCAGGATCAGGTCGCGAAGATCTGCCTCTCCGTCCTTTCTCTTCCCCCTCTCGATCGAGCCATCCGAAGAACTGCTCGCAAGGCAATCAAAATAGGGCTGGTCGGCGGTCCCTGGATTAGACCGCTGCCATCGCTCCCAATCGAATGACACCACGGCGATCTGAGCCACATCCTCGTAAATGAACTTCTCAAGAGCCGCTATTCCTTGCTGCGGTGAAATACTCTCCAAGCCCCGGGTGGCAAGGCGTTCCCCACGAATGGTCTTGAGAGATGCCAGGCCGACATCCGACCAAGGGCCCCAATTGATGCAGAGCGCCGGTTTTCCAAGCGACCTCCGATAGTGAGCGAGTCCATCCAGAAATGCATTGGCCGCTGCATAATTCCCTTGACCGGGCAATCCAAGCAGAGAGGCTACTGAGGAAAAAAGCACGAAAAAATCAAGACGATCATTCCGGCTCAGGGAATGCAGGTTCCAGGCTCCCCTGGTCTTGGGTGCTAAAGTGGAGTGAAACCGCTCTGGATCGAGTGTGAGCAACGTGGCATCATCTAGAACTCCGGCGGCATGGATGATTCCCCGCAGTTCAGGCATGCCTCGGCGAATTGATTCAAGAACCCGGGCAACATCGGCTTCCTGGGCAACATCGCCCTGGGCTACAAGGATTCGGCCTCCCTTTGCGCGCAGGTCGTCCAACGCCCTCTGAGCCGCTGCACTCGGGGCTGTTCTACCCACCAGGGCCAGATGCCGAGCCCCACGTTCGATCAGCCATCGTGCAACCTGTAGTCCCAATCCGCCCAGGCCGCCGGTAATCAGGTAAGTGGCAGCCGGTTGAAAGCCTCGGATGGAACCGGCTGCTGGTTCGACCATGACCTTGGGTTCATTGAATTGAATA
>JBAVHJ010000479.1:0-7864 GCA_049685715.1 Terriglobia bacterium
AGGGCCACAGCGGCCAGAAGGCAAGTCAGCGAAGGAACCTCCGTCATCACCATCCCGGAATAGGCCAGATACATCGGCGTCGTGGCGAGCCATGCCACTCCAAACAAGGCCAGCCGAACCCCTCCCACCCGCTTCACACAGGAATAAAAACAGACCAAGCCCCAGAGGGCAAATCCCCCCACGACCGTTTGAGCGACCCAGAAGGCATGGAAGACGCTGACGCCCACGCGATTCGCCCCTTCCCACATCACTCGGTTGATCCCAAGAAAGAGGGGGCGCCCAAACGCCAGATCCGAGACCTGGTGCCGGAGGGTCTTTGTCACATAATCAAAACTGTCCCACTGGCCCATGAAGGGATTTCGAAACAAGAATGCCAAGATCCCGAATCCGAGGAGAAGCAATCCCAGAATGGCCCGTTCGCGCGGGGTGGCGAGGAGTTGATTTTTCGCTTGGACAGGGGAAAAGCTTTGACTAGAATGAGCAGGACGGTTGGGAGTTGGCACGGACATTCCAGATTTTTCTCAGGACTCACATTCTATGATCATCGGAATTTGTGGCGGTACGGGGTCAGGCAAGACCACGGTCGCAAGCAAGATCCTGGAAACTATCGACAGCAATTCGGTCGCCCTGTTGCAACAGGATCATTACTACAAGGAGCTCGCGCACCTGCCGGTGGAAGAGCGCGCGCGGCAAAACTTTGATCATCCCGACTCCATCGACACGGATCTTTTTGTCGAGCACCTGCGTCGTCTGAAAAACGGACAGCACATTGAGCGGCCCGTGTATGACTTCACCATCCACACCCGGAGCAAACACACGGTGCGGGTGGAACCCAAGCTCGTGGTAATCGTGGAAGGAATCTTGATCTTCGACCACAAGCCCTTGCGGGATTTGATGGACATCAAGATCTTCGTCGACACGGACCCGGATCTGCGCTTCATTCGCCGGCTGAGGCGGGATATTACCGAGCGTGCCCGCACCGTGGAATCGGTGATCAATCAATATCTCAGCACCGTCCGCCCCATGCATCTCGAATTTGTTGAGCCTTCCAAACGCTACGCGGATGTCATTATCCCCGAAGGGGGATTTAACACGGTGGGGATTGATTTGCTGACTGAAAAAATCCGTGCCCTCCTGGCGGCTGCCCACGCCGCATAAGAATTCCTGCAGCTGAGGAGCAAGAGGGACGATGGTCAGCGGAGACCACCCGGCGGCGAAATGGCGTTGGGAGTGGCAAGCCGGTCTTCACCCTCTTCCATTTCTCGTCGCTTGCGGCGCCTTCGGCCGGATGCTCAATGCATTAAATTCAACCCAAACTGAATCGGAACTCCAAAATTGGCGCCCCCGAAATCAGACAGAATTGCGTAATTCACCCCGATCACTTTCCCTCGCACATTAAACAAGGGCCCGCCACTCCCCCCCTGAGTTGTCTGGGCATCGTAAACCAGCTTGTTGGGAAGGATATCGCTGAGGTGTCCCTGGGTGGAGAGGGGGCGAATCATCCCCCGCCGGGACAGTTCCTGTGAAATCCTTTTCGGATCGGGACCCGCCGCCGAGATCACCGACTCCACCATTTTCTCATCAAGCCGGGCTAATAACGCATTCAGGCCCGTGGGATATCCCAGGAGCACGACCGGTTGTCCCGGGGCTGAAGCTCGAGGCAGACGTTCCATCTCCAGTACGGGAAGTTGGTGGGCGCCTAGATCGGCCTGCACCAGCGCAATATCCGCCTGAGTCGAGGTCTTGACCACATCAAGTTTGAATGGCCCCTCAATCGGTGGAAAATAGGCCCTGAAGAACTGAAGCCGGGGCTGAAAACCCTTCTCGGCCAACTCCTTCACTCCACGATCTTCCCCCCACGGCTCGGCGACATGGCGATTGGTCAGAATCCATCCTGACTTGCTCACCAGGAATCCGGTCCCGGAGTAATAGATCTCTACAATCGGGGCCGTGCCAGACGTCGTATAAAGGGTCTGGCCCTGGGAATCCTTGATCGGTTCCCCGGTACTGTCGAGGGCCAGAAATCGCAGGGGATTTCCGGAGGTATCGTAAAAGCGATAGGCCCCTTCGATATAACAGACGCCCGATTGATACTGCTTGATGATGCGTTCTCCCAGCGACCGTTCCCGGTTCGCAGACTCGATATAGCGCGTGGTCTCATCGAGCTTGCGGCGAAGCGCTTGAATCCCTTCTGCCTTGATCGAGGCGTCGTCCTGCGCCTCGGTCAATTGGTCACGAAGCTTCTGTTCTTCAATCTGCAGGGCAGCCAGCCGGGTCTCCGTTTCCGTCTCATGCTGAGTGCGGACCTCCACGCTGTGCTTGCGCTCCTCGACAATGTCGCGCTCCAGCGCTTCGCGGGATCGCTGATCGGAAGAAAGCTGTTTTCGGAGCTGGACAATCTCCCTTTCGATTTTTCTCTTCGAGAACACCCCCTGGACCAGCACCAGCGCACTCAACACGACAGAAAAGCCAACGAGGGCAATGGCCCCGAGAAAAATCGTACGAGTCCGGGGAGTGGAATGGCGTAACAGTCCCCGGGTGAATTCTCCGAAAAACCGCGTGGTGAAACGGATCCCGCGGTTTCGGAACCGCCGCGACTTACGAACCGAATCGCGGTAGACCACGTGAAAGGGTTTGCAGACTTCTCCTTTGGCCATTTCCACATGAAACCGGACCTTCGGGCCGCCTGATCCAAATTCCAGAATATCCGCTTCCTTGAGAATGACCTCATCAATTTCGTGACCGTTGACAAACGTCCCGCGGGCCGACCCCAGGTCACGCAGATAAAATTCACAATTGTCGAGGTAAACTTCGGCATGAAGATCGGATGTCTTATCGTCTGTGCCCGCACTAAAGTGAATATCACATTTCGGATCACACCCGATCAGGATTTTCTCTTTCTCGAATTGCTGAGTGTCACCGCGATGGCTTCCGGAAAGATGAACGAAGATTGATTTCATACGGTGTAGGAACAGTCCTCAAAAAATTCCAATTCTCAAAATCCAAATTCCAAATACAATCCAAATACCAAACTCCAAAAACCAAACCGCCTCATACCAGGTTCCTAGCATTCTTTGGCCTGCGCGGATTGACGCGTGGGACTCTAGAGGAGGGGGACTGGTTTGGATCCACCGGCTTGGTTGGATTCTTGAAATTCAAGTTTGCGGGCAATTGGTGTCTCGAGCAGGTGCCTTCTTTGAGATTTCGCAATTGGAATTTGGTATTTGGAATTTATTTGGATTTTGGCGTTTGGAATTTGTACCTAAAAGACGATCATTCCGGCATATCCCACGACTTCAGCCCGGTCTCCGGTCACGTCCCCTGAGGTCGCGTACTTCACGAGTTCGGCCTCTGAGGCCCCCAGCTGACGGGCAGCAGTCAGCATGGCGATTGTCGGGCCGTAACCGCACATCGTAACGTGCTCTTTCTTGATTACATCATAAAGACCCCGCGGATCCAGTGCCAGAACCCTGTCAATGGCGCGCCGGTCTTTCTGTCGGGTCACTGCATCGCTCTCGTAGTGGTTCATGTCGCTCGAGGCGACGATCTGGACCGGCTCCTGCGACTCCTGGATGGATTGGGCGATCGCCTGTCCGAGCCGCTCCAGGGGAGCGAAACTCCCCGTCCCGACTGCGATGGGCACGAAAGTGAACTCCTTCTTGATCTGTTGGAGAAACGGGAGCTGCACTTCCAGTGAATGCTCCGCGACATGTGCCGTCTCGTCTTCAGTCACCAGCGAGCAAGCACGAGCGATCCTTCGGGCCAACGCCGAATCGATCCTGGCATTGCCGAGAGGGGTTTGCCATTCCCCTTCGCTGATGATCGAAAGCGGCGCGCCCATCCCGGTGTGGTTCGGACACAGGATGATGAACCGGTCGGGCAGCTCAAGCCGTGCATAGACGGCTCCCGCCACATGACCCGAGTACATGTATCCCGCATGGGGAACGACACAACCGATGGCTTTTCGTTGCGCGCCCCCGCCGGAGAGAAACTGGTCAAGCTCGCGGATAAGTTTTTCCTTGTTTGAAGGATAGAAACGGCCTGCCACTGCGGGACGGCGGATCATGAACGACCCTCCTGCACATCTGCTGATCACCCCGGACGTGTACCTCAGATCGTAATGCGGTGTGCCATCGAAGTCAAGGCATTGAGGGCAGCACAGCGGTATAGATTGCTCCGCAACAAACCGAGCATTCCGGTGAACCTCTTTCTCCCCATCGGACCTCTCGATTATAATCTACTCCCATGTCACGACATAAGCTCAACAAGATGGTCCTTTATCACCAGGTGGGGTTTTCTCTTTGGAATATGACCGAGGAGCGGGCCGGGGATTTGAAGAATCTTTTCCCCGACATTCATTTTATCAACACTCCGGATGTGCCGGCGCTGGCCGAACAAATCGTTGATGCCGATGCGCTCTGTTCCATGAGGATTACCCCGGATCTTTTTGGCACAGCAACGAAGTTGAAATGGATTCATTCCGTCGCGGCCGGGATCGGGGGCTTGATGATCCCTGAAGTGCTCGCGAGCGACGTCGTCATCACCAACGCCCGTGGAATCTTTTCGACGGTGATGGCGGAACACACGCTGGGCATGATGCTCGCCTTCTCCCGTCGTCTTCTCGACAGTTACCGATATCAACAGCATCGTCAGTGGGCGCGCACAATCCTCGGGGAGCTCGAACCTCAGATGGGTGAAATCTCCGGCAAGACCCTCGGCATCATCGGATACGGCTCGATTGGACGGGAAATCGCCCGGCGGGCACGGGGGTTTGGAATGCGAATCCTCGCGCTGAAGAAGGACCCGTCGACCGGGGGCGAAGACGCCGACCAGGTTTTCACTCTGGGGCAGCGGAACGAGCTCTTAAAGGATTCGGATTTTGTGGTTCTCGCCTTACCCCATACACCCGACACCAAACAGGTCTTGGGAGAGGCAGAGTTCAAGGTGATGAAGTCCAGTGTCTACATCATCAATATCGGACGAGGAAGGCTGATCGACGAAAATGCGCTGCTCCACGCACTCCGGGACGGGCGAATTGCCGGCGCCGGACTCGATGTCTTCGCCACCGAGCCGCTGCCCGCGGATCATCCCTTGTGGGACGAACCCAACGTCCTGATCACTCCACACAGCGCAGCCATCTTTCCGGAGTTCTGGCCGAGGAGTCTGGCGTTGCTGGCGGAAAATATTCGCCGTTTCCGATCGGGAGAAACGTTGAAGAATCTGGTGGACAAAAAACGCGGGTACTGAAGAGAAGCCCTTCCTTCGGCCGGCGTGGGAGAGAGATCTTTCCCCTGCTTGAGGTTGCCCCTTGCTACTCGTCCTCCCGTCGAACTTGCACAGAAATCTTATCTTCCCCCTCCACCGTCACCAGGAAATCAATGGGCTGGCAACACACCTGGCAGTCTTCAATGTAGGCCTGACGGGGGACACTTGAGTCAATGAAAATGGTCTGGGGCTGCCCGCAATACGGACAGAAGACCTCTTGAAGGGTTTCCATGGGGAAGGGCTCGCCAATCCCGAGGACCACGTTTTAGCGGGGCGGACTCCCCGGTGGCTTACTCGTTCTCAATCAGTGCCACGGCCTGCGCGGCGATGGCATCCCCCTGTCCGACGGCGTCCACTCCTTCGTGAGTTTTTGCCTTGATGTTCACTTGTGCGGGGGAGATGGAAAGTATTTCCGCGATTCGGGAAATCATGGCCCCAAGATGCGGTGCCATGCGGGGTACTTCGGCTATGATTATCGTGTCGACATTGACAATCCGGAACCCCTGATTGTGAATCATCATGTGGACCCGGTGAAGGAGCTCTCCGCTCGAAATATCGATGAATTGAGGGTCCGTCGAGGGGAAGTGCCTCCCGAGGTCCCCCATCCCCGCGGCACCGAGCAGGGCGTCGCAAACAGCGTGCAGGAGGACATCAGCGTCAGAATGGCCTTTGAGGCCACGGGGAAAATCGACCTCCACTCCTCCCAAGATCAGTTTTCGATTCTCGACCAGCCGGTGAATGTCGTATCCGATCCCCGCTCGCACAGTCATGGCTTCGACCCCCTTCCGGGAGATTCCAGCCCCAAGTAAAACTCCGCGAGGGACAAGTCCGAAGGCCGCGTGATCTTAATGTTGCGCTCACAACCCATGACCACTCCCACTTCGATACCCAGGTGCTCCATGAGCATGGACTCATCGGTCCCAAAGAAGTTCTCTGTTTCAGCCTTCTCAAACGACTGCCGCAACAGATCGGTGCGAAAGGCCTGGGGGGTTTGCACCAGAACAATACGATCCCGCGGCAGGGTGGCGATCACCCGCTGCCGATCAATTTGTTTGATGGTATCCAGCACAGGGATGGCGCAAATGGCAGCCCCTGTTTTTCTGGCTTCTGAAAGGACACTTTCAATCAACAGAGGGTCAAACAGGGGCCGAACGGCATCGTGCACCACGACCCATTCGAAGACCCTCGCATCGATCCCTCTGAGCGCGCGGGCCACTGACTCCTGCCGATGATCGCCTCCCAGCACCACATCCACCGGTTTCTCGAACGACTCGGCCGCCAGCAATTTGGAGAATTCCACCCGTTCATCTCCGCGCAGTGCTACAACAATTCGATCAATGAGAGGGGAGGCATGGAATTTCCGCAGCGTTCGAATCAGAATGGCCACTCCGCCCAATTCGAAAAACTGTTTTGGCCGGTCGCCACCCATCCGAGTTCCTATGCCCGCAGCGGGGATAATCGCAGCAATTGACATAGATTTTACCCGTGAAGGATCTTGCGAGATCGTCGGTGAGCTTTGAAGCACGTGCTTAAGGGACAGCCGCAAGGGCTCCGATAGGAGGTTTGATGGTGAATCGTCCGGGTCGAGCGGGATAACTTCCCTGGATAACCTCATTCCTGCCCTGTGCAGTCGGCTCCCCCGGGGATTCACAGACCAGGCGATCGAGAGTTCCGATCAGGAATTTACGACCTTCGGATCCGAAACTGGTGTAGCCGGGGACTGCTGTGATGCATTGGGCACAGCATGCGGCGACGCCCCTCCCGCCGGAGAATTGTGAGTAGGGCGCGAGAACCCCCGCTCTTCGTATTTTCCAAAGATCATCTTTCCGGCGGTGGTCTGCAAAACGCTGGTGACACTGGTTTCGATCGTCTTCCCGATCAGCTTGCGGGCGTTATCAACGACCACCATCGTGCCGTCATCCAGATAGGCAATCCCCTGGTTGTATTCTTTCCCCTCCTTCAGGATGAATACTTTCATGATCTCGCCCGGCAGCACTACAGGTTTCATCGCGTTCGCCAGCTCATTGATGTTCAACACTTCAACCCCCTGAAGCTGCGCCACTTTGTTGAGGTTGAAGTCATTGGTCACGATCTTCCCCTCCAAGCCCTTGGCCAATTCGATCAATTTCATGTCCACTTCGCGGATATTCGGAAAATCGGTCTCGAGAATCTGGACGTTGATCTTCGTGTTTTTTTGAATCCGCTGCAGGATGTCAAGCCCGCGCCGGCCCCGGTTGCGCTTCAGAGAATCCGCGGAATCCGCAACCAGTTGCAGCTCCCGAAGGACGAACTGGGGAATGACCAGGTTGCCATCCAGGAACCCGGTCTCGCTGATGTCGGCAATCCGGCCGTCGATGATGACACTGGTATCGAGGATCTTGTAGTCTCTCTTGGGCGGACGCTCGCCCCCAATCAGGCCCCCCAGGGCTGCAAGGTTCAAGAGTTCCCCCTTGGACGCGCCCACGGCAAGACCCACGTAACCCATTAAGAGAAGGACGACCAGTTCCACAAATGATTTGGAGTGACCGGCAAGGAGGGTTCGGCTGATGAGCGCACTGGCAAAATAGGCGCCGACGATCCCCATTAAGGAACCAATAGC
>JBAVHJ010000480.1:0-5399 GCA_049685715.1 Terriglobia bacterium
ATCACTTGAGCCGGGGGGAGAAACGCCGCGTTTGCCTGGCGGGACTGCTAGCTTGCGAGGCGTGCTTGCTGGCGCTCGATGAACCGTCCAGCGACCTGGATCCTCGAGGGAGACGTGAGCTCAAAGAGCTTCTGAAAAAGCTGCCTGTAACGCAGATCATTGCCACCCATGACCTGGAGCTGGTCGTTGAAATTTGCGCGCGTGTCATCGTGTTGGATCAAGGGGCGGTGGTCGCTGAGGGCCCGACCAGCAGCATTCTGAATGATGAATCCCTGATGCTTGCTCACGGACTTGACCGACCCCACATTCTTCGCCACCTGCACCCGCATTGAATTCAATCCGGTGCGGGTATGACCGCTCGAACCGCTGAGCCGTCGAAAGTTAGGACTTCTTCCTATCCGACCAAGAGGCACCCGGGGGAAAGCCCTCCAAATCGGCATTGCGTTAAGATTTTGACTTCCCTATAATCCCCGCTCGTATGCCGCCCAGCGCGTTCTTTGGCTCACAGCCCCCATCACTTCATCCCCGCTACATCGCGATTGAGGGTCCCATCCATGTGGGCAAATCCCGGCTGGTGGAAATCCTGGCCGAACGCCTGCATGCCCGCCGGATTCTGGACTGCAAGAACAATCCCTTTCTGAGAGATTTTTATAACGACCGGGCCGGAGCGGCTTTCGCTTCGCAGATGTTTTTTCTGATCGAGCGATACAAGTTGCTCAAGGACCTTGACTCTTCCTCCTCATACGCAGCAACCCTTCTGAGCGACTTCATTTTTGAAAGGGACAAGATATTTGCCTTTATTAATCTCGACGATGAAGAGCTGCGCACCTACGAACAGTACTTTACCCTGCTGAGCGAACAAATTCCCAAGCCCGACCTGGTGATTTATTTGCAAACCACCCCCGAAGAGCTCATGCGCCGGATTGAGAAGAGTGAGAGTGATTTCGAGGGGCAGATTTCCCTGGACTATCTCACCGAGGTCGTCAGGGCCTTTGACCACTTCTTCTTTCACTACAATGCCACTGACCTGCTGGTGATTAACACAGCTGAAATCGACTTCATTGAACGGAACGAAGATCTCAATGATCTTCTGCATCGCCTCCAGCAACCCGTCAAAGGCACACAATACTACCTCCCACTCAAATCAAGATAGAATCCCGGCTTGAGAAGATGCCCGAATCCAAATTCCGAATTCCCGATTCAACCCGCTAGAAATTCTCCCGTTTTGACGGTCGAGAAGAAAAATGTCTTCCCCCATGAGTGCCCATTCGGTTAGAATAGGGGGGTTAGACGCTTTGGCCACTGTGGGGTATAAATCCACAACGGAGGGGAGCGGCGACCGCATCATTCGGATTCGATGAGCGGGACGCCCGCAGATCTCCCCAGTTCGTTGCCAAGGTTCTCAAAGACGACCGGGCAAAGCGCGTGAAGGTTCTACCAAATTTTTTGGAGGATACTTCGATGAGTCAACAGCCTGCTTCTCAACCCGCCAGGATCACCGTCCCGAAAATATACCAAAGAAAATTTTCTTCCGAAAAAATTACCTGCCTGACGGCTTATGATTTCTCCATGGCCAGCATTGTGGATGAGGCCGGGGTTGACATCGTCCTCGTCGGGGATTCATTAGGGATGGTCCAGCTCGGCTATGATTCCACTTTGCCTGTAAGCATGGAAGAAATGTTGATGCATGTTCGGGCGGTCCGGCGTGGAGTCGAGCGGGCGTTACTGGTGGCGGACATGCCTTATGGCTCCTACCAGGTCAACGAAGAAGAGTCGGTCCGCAACGCCATCCGGTTCGTCAAGGAAGCCGGCGCGGAGGCGGTGAAACTGGAGGGCGGCGTGAAGCGGATTGCCCTGGTCAACCGTCTCATCGATGCAGAGGTGCCCGTAATGGGGCATGTGGGCCTGACGCCGCAGTCACTCCTCAGTTTTGGTGGCTTCAAGGTGCAGGGGCAGACGGATGCGGCGGCGGAGCACATCCTGGAGGACGCCGTGGCCCTGGATGACGCTGGCGTGTTCTCCATTGTCCTGGAGGGAATTCCCCGCGACCTTGCCAAGCGAATCACTGAGACCGTCAAATCCCCCACCATCGGCATTGGGGCAGGACCCGACTGTGACGGCCAGGTACTGGTCCTGAACGACCTGCTGGGCCTGAACAGTGGGCGCGTTCCCAAATTTGTGCGGCAGTACGCGCAACTGCGAGAATCCGCGGCCCACGCCATTTCTGATTTTATAGAAGATGTCCGCAGCTCCCGCTTCCCTTCTGACCAGGAATCCTACCATTCGGAAACTTCCCATGGAAATCGTATCCAAAGCATCTCGAATGCGTGAGGTGGCCAAGGCGCTTCATGCCCGACAACAGTCTCTCGCATTCGTTCCCACCATGGGCGCACTGCATGAAGGTCATCTGAGCCTGGTCCGCCGGGCACGAGAACTCGCCGACGCAGTGGTCGTATCGATCTTCGTCAACCCCACCCAGTTTGGACCCAATGAGGACTTCACCCGATATCCCCGCGATCTCGAAAACGACTGCCGAATCCTCTCCGCCCTGGACGTCGATTACCTGTTCACTCCTGAAGTCGAGGAAATGTATCCTGACGATTCCCGCACTTTCGTCGAGGTGGAAAGCTGGGGAGATTACCTTTGCGGATCCACTCGTCCCGGCCATTTTCGGGGTGTAACGACCGTGGTCGCCAAACTGTTCAATATCGTTGCTCCCGATTTCGCGGTGTTCGGCCGAAAGGATGCACAGCAGGCAATCCTCATCGAGCGAATGACACGGGATCTGAATTTCGACGTGAGGATTGTAACCTGCCCGATCGTGCGCGAACCTGACGGCCTGGCGATGAGCTCCCGCAATCGCTATTTGAACCCCGAGCAGCGCCAGGCAGCCCTTGTCCTTGGCCGCAGCCTCCTGCATGCCAGAGCGATCATTGAGAATGGCGAACGGGATGCCTCCGTGATTCAGAAAGGCATGCGGGAGGTTTTCGACCGGGAGCCGTTGGCCAGAGTTGGCTATATTGAACTGGTCGACCCCACCACCCTCCGCGCTGTTGACACGGTTCGGAAGGGCACCCTGATCGCAGTTGCTGCACACGTTGGAACGACCCGTCTGATCGACAACTGGTCCGTTGAAGTCCCGTGAGGGAGAATTCTGAATACCACGCGTCCCAACACTTCTGTTGGAGGAACAAAGGAGTCTGCGCCATTGGATTCGACGGTAGGAGTTTTCGCGGGTCGTCGCCATGGTTGAAGCCTTGAAGGGGAAGGCGTGGAATGAGTTCTTGAATTGCTGGGTGTCGCGGGCATGCGCTTATGGTCGGGTGCCGCAGGTATGCGTTCTTTGCATGCCTGCGAGGGACGGCGTCCATTTCACACAAGAAAGGGGTCGTATCTTTGCAATCTACATTTGGGACTTGGCGTTCTGGAAGATCTCGGCTAAGTACCTGTCGCTCTCCGGTTCTTCTTCGAACCGATGGATGACCCGGCGGCGGTCACGTATTCCCAGGATATCGTGTGCTGAAATGGAGAATGCAAAGATACGACCCCTTTCTTAGTGCTCAGCGACCGGTCATTCGCTCCAGATGTTCGGGGTACCGAGCCCCTTGCAGTGTGATCTTTGAGGCGGCGCTTTCGATCTCTCGCAGATCGTCGGAGCTCAGTTCGACAGCGGCTGCTCCGATGTTTTCATCTAGCCGGTGCAGCTTTGTGGTGCCTGGGATTGGAACAATCCACGGCTTCTGGGCTAGCAGCCATGCAAGTGCTATCTGAGCAGGTGTCGCCTTCTTCCGTTCTGCGATCTTGCGAAGCAGATCAACCAAGACCTGATTCGCTTTCCGAGCCTCCGGCGTAAAGCGAGGAACGATGTTGCGGAAGTCGGAACTGTCGAACGTAGTGTTTTCGTTGATCTTTCCCGTAAGGAAGCCTTTACCAAGAGGACTAAATGGAACGAACCCGATTCCAAGTTCCTCGAGCGTCGGCAACACTTCCGCTTCAGGGTCTCTCCACCACAGCGAGTATTCGCTTTGGACCGCAGTGACTGGCTGGACGGCGTGCGCGCGGCGGATCGTTTGGACTCCTGCCTCAGAAAGGCCGAAGTGCTTCACCTTACCTTCCTGGATCAGGTCCTTCACTGCTCCCGCCACGTCTTCTATCGGTACGTCGGGGTCAACACGGTGCTGATAGAGCAGATCGATGGCATCGACCCTGAGTCGCTTGAGCGAGGCTTCAGCGACCTCCTTGATGTGCTCTGGCCGACTGTCCAGCCCGGCCTGTTTGCCGGTGTTCGGATCAAGTTTGAACCCGAACTTGGTGGCCAGCACCACTTGCTCACGGAAGGGAGCGAGGGCTTCTCCCACGAGTTCTTCGTTCGTGAAAGGGCCGTATACTTCAGCGGTGTCGAAGAATGTGACGCCGCGTTCCACGGCTGCCCGGATGACCGAGATCATCTCCTGCTTGTCTCCGGCCGGACCGTAACCAAAGCTCATTCCCATGCAGCCGAGCCCGAGAGCCGAGACCTCCAGATTGTTGTTTCCAAGTTTGCGCTTTTGCATCTTCTGAGCTCCTATCTCTGAATTAAAGGCCGGACCAGCATTTCGTCGCTGACCTTCTCCATCCAGCCGAAACTCTCATTTTTTGCCCCTCAGAAAAAAGCAATTAGGGTCGGGTCTTTCCAATTTCTAATTTGCCGAAACGGTATACTTGAACTAGAGGACAGTCTCTGTACCCATCGCTCATTAAAAGCAATTAGGGTCGAGTCTTTCCAATCCCCATTTCAGTCGGCGACACGATATACCTGCCACCGATTTCCCCCCTGCAATCCCCTTCACCGTATCCCCTTTCGGTAGGGTCCATGGCCAGACCATTGCGGATCGCGTGGGAAAGAGCATGGTATCACACCACGGCATGAGGTAATGAACGAGGCGTCCTCTTCCTCGGTGACGAGGACCGCCGACATTTGCTCGCCATTCGGCCCCGCCCCACCCTACCCCTTGTGATGAAATTGTTGGAATACCCAAGATATCCGTTTTATGGTAAATTAATCGGGCGCGGACTCGTCCCGACTCTCGGGACCGCGGCTTCGTAAGGCTCGTCTCGCGGCAGACGTTGGAGAAGAAGCGCTGCCGGTGTGATATTCGCTGAAATTTCTAAATCTCTCAGAGGGTAGACCGACGTGAGTCCTTCCACGCCCAGTATCGAAAAGAACGCGCGCAAGTCCATTCGCATGGCCTTGAAATTCCCCATGACCATCCTCGGCCGTGACCAGAACGGAAAAGAATTTGCCGTGGTGGTGGAAACCATCGACGTGAGCCCCCATGGATTTTGCATCGAACTGCCTCGAGATTGCGCGAATTCAGGGGATGACGTTTTCATTTCGATTGCAACAAAATTCAATGCAC
>JBAVHJ010000481.1:0-17092 GCA_049685715.1 Terriglobia bacterium
TCCAGCAAGAACCGATCCGCTTTTGCCAAGAAGTTTCAACATCTGGTCGTCTCGATGGGACCGCAGGAAGAATCCACCTCCCCGAGCCAGGATTTCAAGGAGAACTAAACCATGAGTCGTGTTCAGACTGAGCCAATGAACGAGAAGGAGGCAAGGGCGGAAAAAAAGATACTCTGGCCGATACTCTTCAGTTTCCTCGGGATGTTGTTGCTGGGGATGTTTGTGATCCCGAGTATCCTCAAGAGCGGTGCGGGCCTGATGAGCCCGGGCGCCCTGCTCAGCCTGGCGATCATCTTTTACGTCGGCGGATCCGCTCTGCTGATCAGCTATCTCCTGCGGCGTGTCGAGAGGCTGGTCCAGATCGCCAAGGGGCTGGTCCTGGTCGCCTTCGTCTTTCACACCGGCGCCATCGCCGCGCACTGGATGGTGGCTAAACATCCCCCGATCTCGAACATCTTCGAGATGCTCATCAGTTTTGCGTGGGCGCTGATCGCGCTGGATTACATTTTTCAGCGGATCTACAAGCTCAAGATCCTCAGTTCGTTCAGCGTCCCCATCGCGACCCTGGCGGTATTGCTCTCAACCATTCTTCCGACCGACCCGGAACGGGTGCTTCCGCCGGCCCTTCAAAGCGTTTGGCTCTATATCCACGTCACTTTCGCCATTTTCAGTTACGTAGCCTGTGCCATAGCCTTTGTGGCATCGATTCTTTACCTCGTCAAAGACCGGGTCAAGCTTGAGACCTTCGGAATGATTACCCAGGCATTGACGGTTTCAACCATCCTCGGTATTGACTGGCTGGGAAACGCCGATACAGCCCACCGTCATTTCAATATTCTTTTGAGAGGAGAATTCTTCCTCAATTTCCTTTACAAGGGCCGGGATATTGCCATCCCGGAAATGGAGAAGACATTCCTGGCGGCCGCACTGCCCTGGGTCGGAACGGCCCTGCGGATTTCGCTGTTGGTTGCGACGCTCGGACTCATCTTATATCTGATAAAAGCTTCATCGAAGATTCTAATCCGGGTGACCCAGTTAGGATTTCTTGCGCAGTTGGCCGCGGTGGCCGCCATCCTGATCGCCACCCTCAACACTTCAGCGCAGGAGATGATCGATCGGCTTCCCGGACAAATCCTGAGCCAGTATGACGCGACGGCCCTGGCCAAGGCGGCCACGGTCAGTATCAAGTCAAATCCTTTTACACTGGCAGGGCTTCTGGTCGCCCTGGTCACCACCCTGTTGTTCCTGATCCTGAACTCCCGTCACGAAGCGATCGTCGCTTCGCTGCCCGAACCCAGGTTACTGGACGAAGTGAATTACAAAGTCGTCACCATCGCGTTCCCGCTGTTGACCTTGATGATTGCCACCGGAGCTTTCTGGGCAAATCGCACCTGGGGTTCCTATTGGAATTGGGATCCCAAGGAAGTGGGGGCTCTCATCACGTGGCTGGTGTATGCAGCTTATCTGCACATGCGCATCGTGCGAGGTTGGGCCGGCCGGCGTGCCGCCTATTTTGCCATCATCGGTTTTGTGCTCGTGCTGTTCACGTTTATCGGAATCAGTTATCTGCTCCCGGGCCTGCATGCCTACGCGTGAGGGAGGTATCTTGGGGCCGCATTTATCAAGGGGCAGGCGGGAGCCTCAAGCTTCATCCCTTCGCGGGGTGAGGGTAATTCACTTATTCAAATAACTCATAAAGGAGATGTCACTCATGAAATGCGTCAAAATGCTGATCCTCTTGATCGCGATGGTGGTGCTCTCAATCACCATGGTGTACGCGAAGGCGGAATACGTCAAGAAAGAGGGAAAGCCGTGCAGCTACTGCCACTTGAAAGACAATAAGACGTTGAATGATGTGGGCAAGTGCTACGCCAAGAATCACAAGCTCGCCGATTGCAAGGCACCGGAGGCGAAGTAGGCGGGACGCGTTGACTGACCGAAGGCAGTTCGAGATGGGAGACCTGAATGCGGATTGCGGCAGACGGAATACCGCACCGCGTATTCAGGTTGACGTGTCTTCGTTGCATGAAATCGTTTGCCCGTGGTGAGAAAGAATGGACGGGACTCGGGAAAAAAAGGTGGTTGCGCTGACCTCTCTGGTGGCCGCCGTTGTGCTCACCCTGTTCAAGGCCATCGTGGGAGTGGCGACCGGAAGCCTTGGAATCTTGTCCGAAGCAGCGCACTCCGGGCTCGACTTTGCGGCCGCCTTGATGACCTATTTCGCCGTTTCGATTTCGGCCAAACCGGCGGACGACAGTCACCATTATGGACACGGGAAATTTGAAAGTTTTTCAGCCCTCTTCGAGGTGGTCCTGCTCCTGTTCACCTGCGGTTGGATCATCTACAAGGCGGCACACCGCCTGGCAGGCCATCGCGTGGAGGTAGAGGTCAATTTCTGGAGTTTTGCGGTCATGGGCGTTGCCATTGTTGTGGACATCAGTCGGTCACGGGCCCTGATGCGGGTTGCCCGCCGCTACGGAAGTCAGGCCCTGGAGGCTGACGCGTTGCATTTCCAAAGCGATATTTACAGCTCCCTGGTCGTCATCTTCGGTCTCATCTTTACCAAGGCGGGTTTCCCCGTGGGAGACCCGCTGGCCGCGCTGGGGGTATCCATCCTGGTGATGGTCGCTTCGGTGAGATTGGCCATGCGTTCCAGCCAGGTGTTGTTGGATCGCGCCCCGGCCGGAGTTGAAAAGAATATCCGCACGGCCCTCGATTCGATGCCGCAAGTGGCGGAGGTTCGCAAGTTACGCGTGCGCGACGCCGGGACCCAGATATTTGTGGATGTCACGATTGCCGTCGATGGGGGCATGTCCCTGGATGAGTCGCACCGGGTGGCCGATGAAACGGAACGTCATATTGCCGCGATGATCCCTCATGTGGATGTGACGGTTCATGTCGAACCAGCCGCCCATGCTTTATCGCTCGATGAATGATCCTGAAACGGACTGGCTGAAGGAGGCTTCAGCCCCGAAGTACCCTTTTCAGGCTAATCTCCGATCTACTGATCGGGCTACTCTTAGCCAATTGGATCCGACCATGAAAACTCGTTTTTTGAGATTACATCGCCTTCAATCCCTCCTCTTCCTTGGTTCCGTGTTTTCAATGCTGTTTTTGATGCCCCCTCGGGTGACATCCGCGGCGGTGAAGAACTCTGAATGCCTCACCTGCCATGCGATGGAGGGATTCCAGTCTCCCGATAGCGAGAATCTATTCGTTAATGCGAAGCTTTTCGAGAAGAGCGTCCATTCCTTTCTGAGTTGCACGGATTGCCACTCGGATGTCTCGAAGACCCCGCACTCCCCCCAACTGGCCAAGGTGAACTGCGGTTCCTGCCACGAGGAACAACAGAAGAAGTTCGAGAGATCCATCCACGCAGGAAAGGTGATTCACAATCCCAGCGATACTGGAAACGGAAAGAAGACATTCGCCTGCGCCGACTGTCACAGTCCTCACACGATCCTCCCCCGGAGTGATCCAGCTTCGGCCACGCATCACACCAACGTGCCCACGCTGTGTGGGACTTGCCATCAGAATCTGAAGTTTGTCATCGAGTCTCCGATGGCAGAGACTTCAAAGCCCTTTTTTGCTTACCGGGAGAGCATTCACGGAAGATCGGTGGCGGCCGGATCCGAAAAGGCCGCGGTCTGTTCTGACTGCCACAATGCGCATGACATCCTGCCGCCCAACAACCCCAAGTCCACAATCTTCAAGACGAACACTCCGGAAACCTGCAAAAAATGCCACGAGAACGTCTATGCGGAATACACCGATTCGGTGCATGGAAAGGCGGTCAAGCGCGGGCTTTTCAGCGCGCCCGTTTGCGTGGACTGCCATGGGATTCACTCGATCAAGTCCCACATCGACCCGAGCTCGAACGTGGCGGCACAGGTCATCTCGCGTTCCACCTGCGGGCAGTGCCATTCGGGAGAGAAACTCTCCGCCGAATTCGGCGTCCCGGAGAACCGGGTGACGTCCTATTTCGCCAGTTACCATGGGTTGGAAAGCCGGGTGGGGTCGGTTGAAACGGCCAACTGCGCCAGTTGCCACGGGGTTCATCATATTCTGCCCTCCAGCGACCCGCGTTCCACCGTGAACAAGGCCAACCTGGCGCAAACCTGCGGTCAATGCCATCCCGGGGCCAGTGAAAATTTTGCCAAGGGTCGCATCCATCTTCTCAAAGGCGAGACGGAGGCGTTCGGCGGCCGCATTATTACCGCGGTAACACAGTTTTATGTTTGGTTGATCTTCCTGGTCGTGGGGGGAATGATCCTCCATAACGCCATTGATTACTTCGCCCGGGCACGTCTCCGGTTGCGGGAGGACCTCCTCCATGGAAAGGCCACGATCGAGCGAATCCACCTGAGCGGGCGCATTCAACACGGGTTCATGTTGAGCAGCTTCTTCTTGCTGGTCATCACCGGATTTGCCCTGAAGTTTCCCGATTCCCAATGGGTACATTTCATCTTCCTCGGCAACGCCGCCGTCCGCGGTGTGATTCACCGTATTGCCGCCGTGCTCTTCATCGGCCTAGCCTGCTTCCATCTCTACTTCATCCTCTTCACCAAACTAGGCCGGCAGGAATTGAAGGCGTGGATGCCTCGACTTCAGGACGTCCGCGACTTGCCCCAGATGATCAGTTACAACCTCGGTCTCACGAATGAACATCCCCGGTTCGATCGTTTCAGTTATGTGGAAAAAATGGAGTATTGGGCCCTGGTATGGGGCACTCTCATTATGGTGGCCAGCGGGCTGGCGCTTTGGGCAAAGACCTTTGTTCTGCATTTTATCCCCAAATGGGGTCTGGATGTTTTCGAGGTCATCCACTACTACGAGGCCTGGTTGGCCACCCTGGCGATCATTGTTTGGCACCTCTACATGGTCCTGATGCGGCCCGGCTCTTACTCCGCGAGCTGGATGTGGCTGACCGGCAAGATTACTCAGGAAGAAATGATTGAGGAGCATCCCCTGGAGTGGGAACGGATGGAACGCGAGGCGCGAGGGGCTGGGAAACCTGAAGAAGAAGGGGGACAGAGGGTCCCCCAGGCGGCACGTTCCCGGTAAGCGGACGGACAGGTGAGTGACAGCGCGTCGGGGCCCTCCCCGAACTTCCCGCATACTTTAGGGTCATCGACCATGGCCCTGGTCACACAAGGAAACAAGCTTGCGAGAATGACAATGCAATCACGTGAGAGACAACGACAAAGCATGCTCGTGCTGGTGATCTTCCTGCTGGCCGTCTTTCTGGTCGTGTCTTACCGGTTCTACAAGGAGACGGAAATCAAGGTCGTTGCCCAGTCGGGCGTGCAACAGGGACTGATTGCGGAAACGGCTGCGGCGGGGGTGGAGGGTTATTTCGACACCATCCATAAACGCCTCGAAAAAGAATCGATCAGCCTGGCGTCCACGCTGCCTGCCCTGCCTCTCGACGAGCATTCCCTTGACACACTCTACCTCGATTTGTCCTACCGCATTGCGGGGGTGTACCTGCTGAACGACAAGTTCCAACTCGAGGCTTTTCGATCGAATGATCCCCAGTTGCGCAACTCTCTGCCCCCGATCACGGGGCCATTGATGACTGCTCTCTTGCGCGGCGAACATGTGGTGAGTTCCCCCGTCGTCATCAGCAACTACGAATATATTTTCGAGATCCTGGAGCCGGTCCTTGATTCCGAGGGTCGATTGAAGATGGCGCTGGGCGCCGCCGTCCCCCTCCGTAATTTGAGCTCTCTCTATCTCGACCCGCTGAATTCCACCAAGACCCACTACGCATGGATGCTCGACCAAAAAGGAATGCTTCTCTACAACCCGCGGCACGCCGAGATGCTGGGCCACCAGATCCTTCAGAACCGTCAGGAATGTTTTTCCTGCCACATTAATTTCGACACGGAACAACGGATGGTGAAGGGAGATACCGGCACCGCAATCATTGAGTTCAAGAACAGGGACCGTGACCTGGTGGCCTTCACACCCATCCGAATGGGGAATCAACACTGGTCGCTGGCTGTCTCCATTCCTTACGTCGAAGCCACGGCGCTCACCCGCGACAGCTTCCGCAATACTCTGTTGCTGGTGGCATTCTTCTTCTCCATTATCATTGGGGGCGCTCTCCTCGTCATGAACATGCATACGCGGAGTATCAAGGCGGAGGAGGAAGCGCGGTTTACCAAGCGGCAGGCGCAGCTCGAGCGCCAGTTGCTGCAGTCTGAGCAATTGGCGGGTATCGGCCGCATGACCTCACAGATTGCCCATCAAATCAAAACCCCGCTTTCGGCCGTCTCGCTCAACATTGAGTACCTCGAGAAAGAAATGCGGAAGCGGCTCCTGTCGAGCGGTGTGCCCATGGGTGACGCTTCGCTGGAGGACCTGGAAAACGTGACCGCCTCGGTCACCAGCGAGATTCAACGTCTGGCCGCTTTAATCGAAGACTATTTGAAATTTGCAAGGCTTCCCAAACCGACGTTTCACCCGGGATCGTTGATCGAACTTTTGGAGAATCTGGCGGCGTTTCTAGAGAAGGAAATGAATGACAAGCGGATCCAGTTGAAGCTCGCCATAGGACCACAGGACGTCACATCACCCCGCCGGGCCGACAAGATTCTGATGGACGAAAATCTTCTCTGGCAGGCCATCACCAATCTCATCCGTAACTCGGCTGAGGCGATGCCCTCGGGGGGCACGATCACGCTCAGCGTGAATTGCACCGATCACGATGTCGAATTCAGGGTGCTGGATGAAGGAACCGGAATCCCCGAAGATAAGCTGCCTCACATCTTTGAGCCGTTTTTTACGACCAAGGCCGACGGGACAGGATTGGGACTCTCCTACGTCCACCGGATTGTTTCGGAACATCATGCCTTCATTGCATGTCAAAGCCGCATGGGTGTGGGGACCTCCTTCACGATCAATTTTCCTCGATTGACGGACGAGGTGCAGGAAGACGGAGTCTATGTTGAAGCGAAATCGTAATTCCTTGCCTTTGATTCAGGGATCTCATGGAGAGCGAAGCCGGGAACCCGTCCCAGGGAAAGCCCGAAACGGGCAGACCCTTTGGGTCGCTCTTACAATAATCGTCCTTGGTTCCGTATTCTTCGTTGCGACCCCACGCCTCTCAGCGGCCGACGCGGTCTCTGCATCCGGATCGCTGGACTGTGCCCCCTGCCATGGGGGGGGTCAATCCGCAGTCACACCAGAAACGCTCAAAGGCTCGGTCCATGCCAATCTCAGCTGCACACGATGCCATGCCGACATTACGAGTATTCCCCATGCTGAACGGCTTTCGGCTGTGGATTGTGGTTCCTGCCACTCCGCCGAAGCCACGGGATGGCACAAGAGCCCACACGCCGTGAGGCCGGGCGCTCCGACCTGCGTGGGTTGCCATGGAACTCATTCGATTCATCCTCTCCGACCCGGGAACAACTCAAGCATCAAGCTCCAGATTGCACAGGTCTGCAAGGACTGCCACGGGAAGGAATTCACGAGCTACGAAACCAGCGTACACGCCAAGGCCCTGGCAAGAGGATTGGGGGAAGCTGCCACATGCACCGATTGTCATGGCGAGCATACCATCCAGGGCCCTGAATCCGCTGGCTCTCCGGTTGCTCCTGCATCGGTTTCCAGCACCTGTGGCAACTGCCACGGCGACAAGAAAAGAATGGCAATGTCGGGGCTCCCTACGGACCGGGTATCCACGTTTAAGAGCAGCTTTCATGCGGCCGCATTAAAAATGGGCAACTTGAAAGCAGCGACCTGCGCGTCTTGTCACGGCGCCCACGACATCCTCGCTTCCACCGACCCTGCCTCTCGTACGAATCCGGCCAACCTGCCCACTACCTGCAGTCACTGCCACGCCGGTGTAAAGCAAGGTTTTGCGGGGGTGAAAATTCACGTTGATGTTAGCCCGACCGGAGCGCGAGCTGCCTGGTTTGTCCGCATTTTCTACATTGTGTTCATTAGCATCCTGGTCCTGGGCTTCGTCCTCCACATCCTCGCAGAGCGCCTGGGAGCCATAAGAAATAGAGGGTCGGTGCCTCATAAAAGTCCTTCCGGAAAGGGAGACGCTCAATGAAAGCCGGGATGGAGCCAGGAAAGGAGACCCGCATGTCCTCACAGCCGGGTAGCGCCACAATCAGCCGCCTCACGTTATGGCAGAGGTGGGAGCACGGTCTAATGGCACTCTCTGTTTCACTCCTCATCCTATCGGGTTTGGCCCTGGCCTACCACGAGCAAGCTTGGGCGCGACTCTTGATTCGCGGGATGGGCGGGCTTCAAGGTCGTCATTGGATTCACCGCACCGCCGCTGTGGGACTCCTGGGAGCAGGTCTGTTGCATCTGCTGGGCTTGATTTTCTCCCGGCGACACCAACGTGATTTCCGTGAGGTGAGGCCAAGACTCAGTGACTTCAAGGACGCATGGAGGGGGCTGAAGTTCGCGTTTACGGGAAAAGGTGAGCCCCCTCAGTATGCTTGGTTTACTCCCATGCAAAAACTTCAATACTGGGGCGTTTTGCTGGGATGTGTCCTGATGGGAATTTCGGGGGCGCTCTTGTGGAATCCAGTTTTGACCCTGAACGCTTTTCCAAAATGGGTGTTGGACATCATGCTGGTCCTCCATGCGACCGAGGCCCAATTCATTTTTGTGCTTTTCATCCTGTGGCATCTTTACGACGTTCACGTCGCCGGCGGAAACTTCCCGATGAACCCAGCCTGGCTCACGGGAAATATGTCGGAGGAGTTGTTTGCTCGCCAGCATCGCGCCTCAGGTGAAACCACGCAATCCCGGGAGAAGGCATGACCCGCTCCGTCCTGAAGCAATTCATGCTGCAGACCGCCCTAGTTCTTTTCGGGGGGTTCTGGCTCATCCTTCCCTTCCCTGCCCACGCCCAGGAAGACCTTCGCTGCCTGACGTGTCACGGCAAGCCCGGCTTCGAGAAGACACTCCCTTCCGGCAAGAGACTAGAACTCTTTGTGGATCCGATGCGCCTGCGGCTTTCTGTCCATAAGGACCGAAGGTGCGTCGATTGCCACGCCGACGTCACGGAAGTCCCGCATCCCGATATTCCGCAGAAAGTGAATTGTGGACGCTGCCACTTTTTGGGGAATCAAGTGGGAGCCCCTCAGTTGCAGAAATACCTTGAGTATGCGATGAGCGTCCATGGCAAAGCGCTGGCTGAAGGAAATCCCAAGGCCCCGGTTTGTCAAGATTGCCACGGAGACCATTTCATTCTCCCGGGATCTGATCCCAGATCTCAAGTGAATCATAAAAGCATCCCGCAGACATGCGGAGGATGCCACCTGGAGATTTACGCTCAATACCAGGAATCCGTCCACGGACAGGCCCTGATCAAAGGAGTGAAGGACGCTCCGGTTTGCACCAATTGCCATGGGGAACACAACATCCTGAAGCCTCAGGACACAACCTCCACCGTGAACCCGGGGACTGTGGTGAACACCTGTTCCAAATGTCATGCCAAGGTCGTCATTATGGAGAAGTATGGCGTGAAGGCGGAACAGGTCGCCACCTATCGAGAGTCATTCCACGGGATCGCCAACGAGTTTGGAATGCTCAAGGCGGCCAATTGCGCCTCGTGCCACACCGCCCACCAGATCTTTCCTGAAGAAGACCTCCGGTCCACGGTAAATCCCAGGAATATCCCGGTGACTTGCGGGAAGTGTCACCCCGGGGCCAACGCAAATTTTGCGAAGGGGCGAATTCACCTCAACCCCAAAGACAGGTCGGCGGGAATCGTTTATTGGGTGGCCCTGGGTTTTAAGGTTTTGACACTCTCAACGCTGGCCGGCCTCCTGATCCACATCGCCCTGGATCTGTACCGCCGCTTCAAGAACCGCAAGCAGGCCGATGAAAGGAAGGAAGTGGAAGTCGTGGAGAAGTCGCAATGAGTGACGAGAAGATGACCCCACCGGAACAACACCTTTGGGCTCAGGAAGACACGGCCGAAACGGCTGCCCGTTTGTCCCGAAGCATCTCCGATTCCATGATCAAAGAACTGCCCCCGGGACTCACGGGATCGCAATTCAAGCGGTTGAAGAAGGAACTCCAGGCGTCCCTTGAAAAAGAGATGGTCCTCGAAAGCCGGCGGGTCATTCGCCTCTTTCTGGAAGAGGAGGAAACACGAGAAAAGCACATCGAGAAGAAGCGGAAACGAAAGGAACTCTTTGAAGAATCGGTGGAGCGAATCAGTTTCAATCAGCGTGCCCAGCACATGGTTCTCTTTACCTGTACGGTACTCCTCATCATCACCGGACTGCCGATCAAGTTTCACGACGCACCGGCCGCGGAATTTATCATCCGCTTGCTGGGCGGACCGAACATCACTCGTATCCTGCATCGGGTGGGTGCGATCGGACTCACCGTGGTGGGGGTCTATCATCTATGGTACTGCATGGCCTTCGAAGAAGGGCGGAAGAACTTCGGACTGTTGCTGCCGTCTCCACGGGACCTGAAGAACTTTCTTCAACAGATGGGGTATTATCTCGGACTCAAGAAGGATCGGCCGCTTTTTGATCGATTTTCTTATATCGAAAAATTCGACTATTGGGCGGTGTACTGGGGCATGGTGGTCATGATCACCTCGGGCTACATCCTCTGGTTCATGGAGAGGGCCATCAATCAGTTCGGAAAAGTCGCCTATGACATTGCCCGGGAGGCCCACTCGGATGAGGGTTTGTTGGCGACCCTGGCCATCATCATCTGGCATTTTTACAACGTCCACTTCAACCCCAAGAAGTTTCCGGGAAGCCTGACTTGGTGGCATGGGCGGATCCCGATCGAAGAATTCCGGGAGGAACATCCCCTCGAGTACGAACGATGGCTTGAAGCCCAGAAACAAGAGGAGATCGAGGGGCGCGAGGAAGCCGAGAACCATCGGCGCACCCAGGGGGCGCCGGGCGGAGACACCAACCCGAGGGGAGGTAAGACTTCATGACCCGCCGGAAACTGCGTCTCTTTTTGTTGCTAGGAATGACCCTGATTGTCCTCCTTTCGGGCTGGTTCTTCGTGGATGTGACCGCCCGCCGCTCCTCCTTTTGCAGCAACTGCCATTACATGCAACCCTACGTCGATCAATGGAAGAACTCCACGCACAAGAATGTCGCGTGTGTCCAATGTCATCCCACCCCGCGTCGCGCCATGTTCGCCCAATTCATCAAGAACGTAACGAGGACTTACAATCCGCGACCCCGGGCTTATGTCCCCGATGAGTCCTGCGCCTCTTCCGGATGTCACGCCGGAATGCCCAAGAGCACCGCCGTCAAATTCCTGACCGTGACCTTTCCCCACCAACCTCACCTCGGGGTCGATCGCCGGGGCATCAGACTCCACTGTGCCTCCTGCCACGGGGCTTCCAATGAGGCAGGTCATGTCTCCGTGGACAAGCGCATTTGTTACCTTTGCCATTTCAAAGGACAGCCGGTGGAGGGAACGCTGACCTGGTGCGGGTCGTGTCACGGGGCACCCACGGGGATGAGCCAACATGCCGGGTTCATTTTCGACATGAAGGCGTATGCCTCCTCCGGAGTGCAGTGCAGCCGTTGTCATGTGGCGGTGCATGAAGGACTGGGGGAAGTCTCCCGGGACAAGTGCTTCAGTTGTCATGTCTCCCGAATTGAGGCCATCTCGAATCCCAAGGCATTGCACGCCAACCATGTGGGAGAACAACAGATCCGGTGCATGGAGTGCCATGAGCCCATCCGACATGGAAACATCAAGATACTTTCCGTTCTGGATGTCTCCTGCGAATCCTGCCATCCCAACCTTCATGCGGGTCCCAAAGAGACCTATCTGGGTGTGGGGGCGAAAGAAGTCCCAGCCACACCCAGCCGAATGTTCGCGGCCCAGATCAAGTGCACCGGCTGCCACACCCAGGTCATTGTGCGGGGAGGGGTTTCATTTCTCAGCCAGGGGAACAAGACCGCCAATCCAAAGGCCTGTGCGGCTTGTCATGATGCTCGCTTTATCCCCATGGTTGAACGATGGAAGGCACAGGGAAAGATCTTGACGACGGAGGCCCGCCGCCTTTCCAACGAAGGAAGGCGCCTGGCGGCGCGTTCCCCGTCCAATGCTGAAGTCCAAAAGAACGCTTCCGATCTGGACTTCAATGCGAATTTTCTGGAGCAGGGGCATCCTGTTCACAACATCGAATATGGGATTAGAATCGTTCAAACCAACTCGGAACTCCTCAAGAAGCTTGCCGCCAGTGCCAAGGCACCGACCGGAAGTGCGGCGATCCAACCCCCGTTCGCTCGAGGTCCATTTTCCTATTGCAATGAATCATGTCACACCTTCATTCCCCGCAAGGAGCCCTTCAATTTCAAGGGAGTGGATTTTCCACATTCTTTTCATGTGCAGAAGGCGGGGCTCCCCTGCGATACCTGTCACAAGGAGAATCACCACAAGGAATTGAGTTTGACGGGTCCTCCTGACTGTGCCTCCTGCCATCATGCCAGCGCCAAAGCCGACTGCGCCCGCTGTCATGCGCCGCAGGCATCCTTCTTTGGAGGAAGACTCCCCTTAGGACTGGGCATGACGGCCAAACCGGATGCGATGTCCGGGATCGTGGGCTGTGTCGACTGTCATGACCCCACTAAACCGGATCCTCTCAAGGAGGTGTCGAAATCTTGCGAAGCCTGCCATGAGGGGAAAGGCGCAAAGGATCTGGAATTGTGGCGCAAGCAACTGCAGGAAGAAGGGGAGAAACTTCGTCTTCTCACCGAGGAGAACAGCATGGCGCTGAACGGCTTGCAGCGCCGGGGGTTCGGGATTGCCTCATACCGGGCCAGGCTGGAAACTGCCCGGGCGCGTTTGGATTACTTGGAGAAGGCAAAAGGCGTTCACAATATGGCGGCCTCCACCTCTCTTTTGAATAAATCCAGGCAGGAACTCTCGGTCTTGCTCTCTGAGACAACCAAGATCTCGGGGCCTGCCCAGGCAAAGAGGAAAGAAAACCGCTAAAAAACCGATCGACAAGAAGTGGGACTCTATGTTGAAGCCCAATCGTGAAACAACTTTACTGATCGTTGACGATGAGAAGCCAATCCGGGAATCCCTCAACCGCACGCTTCGGCAGGAGGAATATCAGGTCCGGCTCGCAGAGAACGGTGCCCAGGGTCTTCGTTTCCTTGAGGCCGAGCGGATTGATCTGGCGGTCGTCGACATGGTCCTGCCCGACTGGAACGGGGTCGACCTCCTGAAGAAAATCAAGAGCGAATGGCCGGAAGTCGAAGTCGTTCTGGTCACCGCTTATGGGACCATCGAAGCCGCGGTGGAAGCCATGAAATATGGCGCGTACGATTTTCTCACGAAACCCTTCAAACAGGCCCAAATCCTGAATGCGATCAAGAAGGCCTTGGAAAAGTTTGAGCTGGAGAAGGAAAACCGCCTGCTCAAGGAGCAGTTAAGCGAGCAGACGATCAATCGGAAGCTGGTCGGCAGTTCGCCGGAAATGATGCGCTTGAAAAAGATGATCCAGCAGGTCGCTCCCAGTTCCGCCACGGTCTTCATACAGGGCGAAAGCGGCACAGGCAAGGAGGTGGTTGCGGAAACCATTCATTACCTGAGCGCGCGCGCCAGCCGGCCGATTGTCAAAGTCAATTGTGCTGCCCTGCCGGAAACCTTGTTGGAAGCGGAATTGTTCGGATATGAAAAGGGCGCTTTTACCGGGGCCTTTGCCCGCAAGGAAGGCCGCTTCGATCTCGCCCGGGGAGGAACGCTCTTCCTGGATGAAATCGGCGACATGCCTCTCGCCACACAGGTAAAGCTCCTCCGTGTGCTCCAGGACGGCACCTACGAACGCCTGGGGGGCACGGAAACACTGGAAGCGGACGTCCGCATCATCGCCGCCACGCATCATGATCTCGAACAGGACGTAAGATCGAAGCGTTTTCGTGAGGATCTTTACTACCGCATCAACGTGATTGCGCTCAAGATTCCCCCCTTGCGGCAGCGCACGGATGAAATCCCGATCCTGGCCAACCACTTCCTGAAGATTTATGCAACGAAGAACGGGAAAAAAGTCACGGGATTTACTGAATCCACCATCAATGCCCTGACCGGTTACGAATGGCCAGGGAATGTAAGGCAGCTCGAAAATGTCATGGAGCGGGCCGTCGTGTTGACGGAAACCGAAGTCATTACTCCTATCGTTCTCCCCCGGGAGATCTCGGGGGTCAAATCGCAAATCGAAACGGAATCCAACCGCGCCCCGGTGCTGACGATCTCCTTCCCCGTTGGAACCTCCATGGATGACATCGAGAACCGCGTTATCCACTCGATCCTGGAGTACACTCAAGGCAACAAGCAGCGGGCCGCCCAACTCCTCAATATTGCCAGCAAAACCATCCACCGACGCCTCGTCGCCGAAAACTCCACCGAGGGCGGGGAAGCGGATACTGTCGACAATTCGCAATAGCACCCGGTGCAGCCTCGCGCTGTCCCCTCCATGAAGACACTTGCGGCAACCAGCCCCCCTGACGTTGGGCAAGGCCAGGAGCGACCGCTCCTCATTCGATTTCTCAGTGATTGACCCAGGCCGGAGGGGAATCTCTCGGGCTACTCAACAATCTCTTTCAGGCCCCCTATCCAATCCCCCACTTTTTTACTTGGCAACCGGAACACCGAATGGGATCCGGAACTTCGAATCCAGACGGAATCTTTTTCGGCCTTGCTGAATCGAACCTCGGTCTGATGATTGGTGCGGTCCACCAGCGTCACGCGCTCCGCGGGTTTGAAAAACAGGCCGGTTTTCGTCAGGCTCGCAGGAGAGTCCAGAATTTCGTCCGCCTTCATCTCCTCCAGGGGAAGCCAGAACTTCCACTCGCGTGCCTCTTTTCCAGCCAGATTTTTCGGGAGAACAACTTTCCACTTGGAGCCCTTCAGACCCTCCCGGTCAAATTCATAAACCCCCGCCTCCAGCTGGATCAACACATGCTGGAGATCAGCGGCGTTCACAGGGATGATCCGCTTGTCACGTAGCCTGAACACGGCGGGCCTCAGCTTGTCGGCCACAATCGAGGTGACCTTGAAAAGGAAGGAGGACCCATCACGCTTGGCATACACCTGATCGTCCTTTTTCGCACCGAGGAATAGCTTCCATGGCTTCGCTTGACTTCCCTCTCCCTCAGTGATGATCAGGGTCTCTGCGGGAGGATCCAATTCAGAGCTTTTCAGATTCGGCTCCGGCTTATCCACAAATTCAGAAGCTTCAGAGTTGGAGACATCATTGAGATAAGCAGCAATCCCTGCCGGGTCCCCTTGTGTGGAAACCGGCTGGGTCAGCTTCCACTCGGTACCCAACTTCTGCGCCTTCAGATGATCTCCCTTGGATACAAACTCAACCTGGGTGACCTTCTCGGGGTTCAACTCCATAACCTTGCGGTCCCGGAGTTGCATCAGTGACTTGTCCATGGAAGAAAACAAATAGGTGGGGAGCAGAACTACTTCAATCCGTGAAGAGACTTTGGCATAGACATTATTCTCCGAAAAGTCTTTTTCACCCAGATCCATTGAGAGTGAAGCTCCCGGCCGGGTCTTGAACTCAGCATGGATTTTCGGGGGCTGAAGACCATACTCGGCAAGGTTCTGTGCGCTGGCCAGGGAGTGCGTAGTGGTGGCCGAGGAGACGGTGCGGACGATGTCATTGACGGCACTCTGATCGGCCGGGGTCGAGACGGGTGAATCAATCATCCACAGTCCATTCTGTCGATCAATGAGTAATTTCTCACTGCCGCGCTGGAGCGTGATGGAGGTAATGGCTTCTTCCTGGACATCGAAGACTTTCTCTGCCTTTTGCCTCGCCTGCTCGCGTTTGGCCTCCCCTCGAAACTCGTAAAAATACACAAATCCGCCGAGCCCGGCGAGGACGACGGCCCATATCCATAGATTGCGCCATTTCATGGGATGATTCCCTCTTCGAAGATATCGTGAGAATAGGTGTCGGGTGCCAGGGGTTGGGTGTCAAGTCAAAGCGCTGCCTACCCCCAGGAACGAAGGCGCGAAAATATTTCAGAATTCAGATACTGGAAACCGAGCTTCGTGCATGGCACGACGGCAGTCATCCCCATGATCATGGACCGGATTGCTGTCGGTCACAAGGATCGTCCGAATTCGAGACCCGACAAGTACCCGCGTCAATTTCGCCTTCTGACTTCTATTGCCTGACACCCGACCCCTGAAACCTGGGACCTCAGGCTCCCCCTTCACTTCCTCCGGCGTGCCCAAACCATGGCGCCGATCAAGAGCGCCGAACCGGGGAGGACAATAAGGATAAACCAGAACAATAACTGGCCGGTTGACGCCGATAATTCAACGCGGCGGTTGTCCGCATTCCTGGAGCGGATGGAAACGAGATCCTCATCTTCAGCCAGCCAGCTCACCGAATTCAAGAATAAGTCGCCATTCCGTTGCAGTCGAAAGAACTCATTTGTAGCAAACCGTGAGTTCCCGACGACCTCGACTCGTGCTTCCTTGCTCCTCGCCAGCTTCCCTTTTGATTCGAGAACCCGCTTAGTGGAGACTACGGCCAGGGACAGCGGTCCCTCCAAGTCAGTCCCCTTATCGAATTTCAAGGGCCTTTCATTCAGGTTGGTTTCTCCCCAACTGTTTACCGAAGTCTTGAACAGAGTGGTCCCCGAAAAATCCGATTTGGGTTCAGCCACGCGCACAGACCGGGCCAGGGGAAAGATCGTCATGGTCCGCCCAAAATCTTTCACGATGGGGTGAGTTTCATACTCTGTGACAATAGGGGCGGCCGGTCCCATCCCTAAAAGCTGTCCAATCCCGCTGGCGTCAACGACGGCATCCTTATCCACCTGGATCTTCCATTTCTCAAACTCGCGGGCCAGCCCGGAATCGGTATCCGGGTCCACAAGGACCAGGACCTTTCCTCCTGCCTCGACAAATTGATCAATCTCTTCCGTCTCGGGCGGTAGGAGCGGGTATTTTGACCCGGCAACGACGAGCACGGTACAGTCGTCGGGAAGGGCCTTGACTTGAGTCAGGTTGATGGTTTTTACCTCATACCCCTGATCCTCCAGGCCCTTCTTTGCCATGGAAAATCCCGCCCCGCTGGCTGCAACGG
>JBAVHJ010000482.1:0-4791 GCA_049685715.1 Terriglobia bacterium
GAAAAGCCCGAGACCGCATGGGAAGGGCGGATTGATGCCTTGATGAAGCAGCAGATGACCACCTCCCAGCGCGCAGCCCGCAAGCAGGCCTATGATGAAGTTCAAAAAATTATCTCCGAGGAAGTGCCGATCATCACCTTGGTGAGCCGCGATGTCGTGGTGGCAGCAAAGAAGCAGGTCGGGAATCTGCAACCGGCAGTCATGGTCCCCTACGCCCTATGGAACTCCGAGCAACTCTATCTCAAACGCTGAAGTCTCCCGCGCAGGATTCGTCTCAGGAAGATCAGGATCTCATCCGGAGGTGCCTGGGGGGCGAAGAGCTGGCGTGGGAGTGTCTTGTCGAGAAGTACAAACAGTTGATCTATTCCATTCCCGTCAAGAATGGCCTTCAACAAAGCGATGCCGCCGACATCTTTCAATCGGTCTGCCTGAATTTGCTTGAAAGCCTCACCAGCCTGCGAGACTCCACCAAACTGAAGACCTGGCTGATAACCGTGACGGTCCGCAAGTGCATCGATTTTCGGGAGAAGATGAGTCGCGGGGCAGTCACGCTGTCAGAGGGGGAGGCAGACCGCGTGGTGGATCGGAGATTGGATATCTCCCAGATTTCCCTGGAGGTGGAGCAGGAGCAGGTCATTCGAGAGGCGATGAAGAAACTCCCACTGCGCTGCGCCACCCTGATCCAGCACCTCTTTTTTGATGAGCCCCGCCTTTCGTACTCTGAAATCGCCAAGCGGTTCGGGGTTTCCAGCAACAGCATCGGGCCGGCACGCGACCGTTGCCTGGAGAAGTTGAAGGATATCCTAGAAGGCGCGCGCCTTACGCTGGGCGAGGCGGGCGGATTGAAGAAATCAAACCATGAAGACCTCCGTTGACAGCTCAATGTCCCCCTCAAGAGTCTCAGTCCCGGACCTTTCGACCGATGAATGGGTAGAGCAGATTGTCAACTCAACCTCCCCGGAAGAGAGGGCGGACCCGCCGGCGCGTTGGCCGGACAAGATTGATCTTCCCTTGGTCGAACATCTGGCACAGGAAGTAATTCGATACAGCCGACGAGATGGTGAGGCGACGATGCGTCTCGCAAAGGCAGCCAGTGGCGCGGCCACTCGATTGGGGGACCCGAGGGCGATGGCCCTGGCGGAGCGTGCCTTGGGCAACGCGGAGCAGGTGAATGGAAATTACAGGGCGGCGGCGGACCACTACCGGAGTTCCATTCAGAGGTTTGAATCCCTGGGAGACGAGATCGAACTTGCGCGAACGCTTTCTTCTTCGGTCGGGGTCGTTTTTTATCTGGGCGAGTACGACATTGGTCTTCGGGAGGCCGAGCGGGCCAGGGAGATTTTTGAGCGTCATCACGACACTGCCCGTCTGGCAAGGCTCGAAGTCAATCGTGGCAATCTCTTCCATCGGATGGATCGATTTCAGGAGGCGATCAAATGTTACAATTACGCGCTGGAGGTCTTGGAATTCAGCGAGGACTACGAGGCCATCGCGGGGATCAGGAGTAACCGGGCAACATGTCTTATCGCACTGAACCGGTTCGAAGATGCACTGAACAGCTACCAGGAGGCGCGTCAGGTTTGCATAGACCATCAAATGCCTCTGCTGGTGGCGCAGGCGGACTACAACATCGCCTACCTCTATTACCTTCGGGGCGAGTACACACGAGCGCTGGGAATGCTGTCGGCCGCCGCGATCGGGTTCGATGAGCGGAACAACCTCCAGCACCTCGCCCTGTGCGACCTAGACCAATCCGAAATTTATCTTGAATTGAACCTGTCGCGAGACGCCCTGGAGCTCAGTGAACGCGCGGCTGAGCGGTTTCGACACCTCGGGATGCGGTATGAGCGCGCCAAAGCCATCATCATCGCGGCCACGGCGCACACCCAGACTCAGGAACCCTTCCAGGCGCTCGAGATGTTTGATCAGGCGCGCTCCATGTTTGAAGAGGAGCAGAACCCCGTGTGGATGACGGTCGTGGACTTGCAAAAAGCCACCATCTTCTATTCGACCGGCCGACACTTTGAGGCCCTAAACCTCTCCCGGCGCGCACTTGACCTTTTCGAATCGCAGGGGCTCGTAATGAAGGCTGTATTCGCGGAAGTTCTGATGGCGAAGATTGCATTGGGCCTCGGCGAGGTGTTCCAGGCTGAACAATGTGCCCGTTCTGCCTTGGCCAGGATGGAGAAGGTCAATGCTCCGTGGTTGAATTATCAGGGGCATTACACGCTGGGCCTGAGCCAGGAAGCCCGGGGCGACCTCGCCTCGGCCGAGACCAGCTATCTTGAGGCCGTCTCGGTTCTCGAAACCATGCGCGGCAACATTTTGGCCGATGAACTGAGGATCATGTTCTTCAAAGACAAGCAGTCTGTTTACGAACGGCTGGTGGGCCTCCACCTCGATAGCCCGAATTCGGCAAAGGTGGCGGACGCCTATGCTCTTGTGGAGCGCGCCAAGTCGCGTGCCCTGGTGGATTTGTTGTCCTCAGGAGTGGGTCAGGTTCGCCGGGCGAGGGCGTCCAGCAGTGCAATCATTGATCACCTGCATCAACTCCGGCAGGAATTGAATTGGTTTTACAGCAAGATCAATCTTGAAGAGGCTTTGGGGAGGGCAGGCAGCGAATTCAAAATCACCTCAATGCGGGAGATGATCCAACAGCACGAATCTCAACTGTTGAAGGTTCTTCGCCAATTGCCCGCCGAAGATGAAGAATATGCCTCCCTACATTGTGCTGTTTCAGCGCGCACGGAGCGGATTCAGCAGTCGTTGGGCGAAACGCAGACTCTGGTAGAGTACTACCTGGTGCGGGACCAGGTGGTTGCGTTCCTCGTGACGAGAGGGGGGCTGAAACTGATCCCTGGATTGGCGCAAGCTTCGGCTGTCAAGAACCAGCTCGATCTGCTCAAATACCAGTTGAGTAAGTTCAACTTTGGAGCGAAGTATGTGGCCAACCACCACGGCTATTTACAGAGGTCAATCGATACTCATCTCTCCGACCTCTATGAGTCCTTGTTTGAGCCCTTGGAAGGAGATTTGAGTGAGCGAGATTTGATCTTTGTCCCCCACGATTTCTTGCATTGTGTTCCTTTTCATGCTCTCAAAGTTGGGCAGGAGTATTTGATCGACCGCCATAACATCTCCTATTCGCCCAGTGCGAGCGTGTTTAAGCTATGCAGTTCCAAGCCGAGTTCCGGAAAGTCGAACTCCCTGGTCATGGGTATTCCGGACCCCAAGATTCCTTATGTTGTGGATGAAGTCCGAGATGCCTCTGCGTTATTGTCCAACTGCACCCTGTTGGTGGGCCCGGAAGCGACGGAAGAGAAACTTAAAACCCTGGGGGGCCAGGCCTCAATCCTCCACATTGCATCGCATGGGCTGTTTCGCAACGATAATCCCATGTTCTCATCAATCTACCTCGGCTCTTCTTGTCTGAGCCTGTTTGACATTTACAACATTGAATTGGACGCCGATCTGGTGACCTTGAGTGGGTGCGGGACGGGGATGAACCGCATTGTCAGCGGGGACGAACTGGTTGGCCTGGTGCGTGGGTTCTTGTATGCAGGGACCCGCTCTTTGCTTGTCAGCCTGTGGAATGTTTACGATCGCTCCACCGCCGAGCTGATGCGGGCGTTTTACACCCATCTGAAACATAACAGGAACATTACCCAGAGTCTTAGTTGCGCCATGCGGGAGATCAAGGAGAAGTATCCACATCCCTACTATTGGGCGCCTTTTATCCTGATGGGAAAGACCACAATGTGATTGCCCAAGCTGTGACAAAAGTCCACGATCCCGGGCCTGGGCGGAGTTTTAAGAAACAGAGAGATCAAATCGGGCCGCAGAGATCCGGAAAGGGCGCAATATGCAGTTCTTGACCTGTTTCAGAATCGGTCATTTTGACCGAATTCACGGTGCTTTCGCTTTGACAATCCAGGAGGGGGAAAATATTTTCATTTTCATGAACGTTTTTTCACATTCGACCCACTTTATTAGTGTGGAGAGTGTGAAAGTATCGTGATGATCGAGTAGTAGCCTTTCAAGTGCGAATCCAGGGAGTAACGTCAAAGAGGGCGAGAATGGACAACAAGCACTTCATGGAAGAGGTCTTCGCGCAATTCGTGGCGGGCTGTTTGGCCGGGAAAGAGCGCGAAGCATTCGAGGCGCATCTCGAGGGGGGTTGTGAATCCTGCGAGGAGGCCATCCGATGGTACCGTGGTCTGTCGAGCATGCTTCAGAGAGACCATGAATTCGAGCCGCCGGAGTCGTCCGTTCGCGGGGTCGTGGATGCGTTCCGTCTTCAGAAATCCAAAACGGTCGACCTGGTCTGCAGGGTGGCAGAAAAGCTCTTCGATAGTTTGACCGATCCCTTGCCGGAAGGAGTAAGGCAGCTCGCGGCATCGGAGCGTCAGGTCCTTTATCAGGCGGACGATATGCAGCTCGATCTGAAAATTGACAGGAGCAATGATGAGCGCGAGCGCATGATCATTGGGCAGCTGCTCCCCCGACATCCCACACCCCCGGGGAATCTCACCCTCTCGAAGGTGATGTTGCGAGAGGGCGAGCGAGTCGTTCAATCAACCTATACAAACGAGCTTGGAGAATTCATTCTCTGTGTGGTGCCCGGCGGATCTTACAACCTGGAAATACTAATGGCGAACGCAAGGAAGATCCTCGTCCCCAATCTGCCCTTGACCACTCGTGTAAATACAGAGAAAGAGGGGCCACAGTAAGAACACACTCCCCACAGTAGAAGTACACTCCCCACAGTCATTAAAGTCTGACTTTAAACAC
>JBAVHJ010000483.1:0-8845 GCA_049685715.1 Terriglobia bacterium
GCCCTCGCCTGGCACGCGATCTTTGGGCGAATGGATTGCGGAAGACGACGACGTGCTCTCGCAAGAGGATTTATGGAAACGATGCGCTTTAATCTGGACCCTGAGCAGATCGAGTCGACGGCCGGCAAGGCTGAGACCATGGTCCTCAGCATGGGTCCCCAGCATCCCTCGACGCATGGCGTCTTACGCGTGGTGCTTGAATTGGACGGCGAAACCGTCATCAAGGCACGCCCCGATATCGGCTATCTCCACACGGGCATGGAAAAACTGGCGGAGACGAAGACCTATGCCCAGGTGCTTCCCATCACGGACCGTACCGATTACCTGGCGCCCATGTCGAACAATCTCGGCTACATCATGGCGGTCGAGAAACTGTGCGGGCTTCCGGAGGAGATTCCACCACGCGCCCAATATATCCGCGTGATCATGGTCGAGTTGAATCGCATTGCCAGTCACCTCGTGTGGCTGGGGACTCACGCCATGGATATTGGCGCCATGACAGTGTTCTTGTACTGCTTCCGGGAACGGGAGCAGATCCTCAATTTTTTTGAAGCGGCCTGCGGCGGGCGATTGACCACAAGCTACTTTCGCGTGGGGGGACTGCCCAGCGAAATTCCACCGGATCTCGTTCCGCGGATCCAAAAATTCATTAAGGAGTTCCCGGGCCGGGTGGACGAATATGAGGGTTTGCTGACGAAGAACCCCATCTGGCTGCGCCGGACGCAGGGAGTGGGGGCGATCAACGCCGCCGATGCGATCGCGATTGGGCTGTCGGGCCCTGCCTTGCGCGCGAGCGGCGTCGACTACGACATTCGAAAGAAGGAACCGTATTGCGGGTACGAAAAGTTTGATTTTCGAGTCCCTACCCGGATCGAAGGCGATATCTATGCGCGGTATCTCTGCCGTGTCGCGGAAATGCGGGAATCGGCGAAAATTGTCCAGCAAGCCCTCGATGGACTCCCCGGCGGGCCGATCCGCGCCGATTGCCCGAAGTACGTGCTACCCGATCGCAACAAGATGAAGACCGAGATGGAAACATTGATCCATCATTATAAGATCATCACTGAAGGGATTCATCCCCCGGTCGGAGAGGTGTACCACGCGATCGAAGCCCCGAAGGGAGAGCTTGGCTACTACCTGGTCAGTGACGGCGGCCCCATGCCCCTGCGGATGCACATTCGCGGGCCATCGTTCGTGAACCTGCAGTCGCTGGCGACCATGTGCGAAGGGCGCCTGGTGGCCGATGTGGTGGCGGTCATCGGCTCACTCGATATCGTCCTTGGTGAGATTGACCGGTGAGTAAAGGATCTTAATTGTTTTTGTGCGGCACAGCCAGGCTGCAGCTGACGAGGTAAGCGCCATCCGGATTTTTTAGGTGTTTGAAACACTATGTTTTCACCTGAGACTCAAAACAGATTCGAAGCCCTCATAAAGCGCTATCCGTTGAAACGCAGCGCGGTCATCCCCATGCTGATGTTTGCGCAGGACGAGAAGGGGCACTTGACCCCGGAGGTCGTTGATTTCGTGGCGCGATCCCTGCGCATGACGCCGCTGGAAGTGGAAGAGGTGATCTCTTTTTACTCGATGTTGACGAAGAAGCCGCGTGGCAAATACCACCTCCAGGTCTGCACCAACATCTCTTGCGCGCTGAAGGGCGCCGACAAGATCTGGGACCACGTCAAAGAGAAGACGGGGTTGAAGCCGGGCGAGGTGAGCACCGACGGCTTATACTCCATTGAAGAAGTGGAGTGCATGGGCGCGTGCACCACAGCACCCGCGATGCAGGTGAATTATGACTTCTACGAGAACCTGACGATCGAACGCCTCGACCGGTTGTTTGCAGAACTGGAGGCTTTCAAGGGACCCGACCTGAGTCCCCGCGCCATGGCGATGGAGTCGACCCCGGTCCGGCGCAAGGACGCCGAACATCCCAAGTCGACCCGCGTGCTGACCGCTGGCATGAACGATCCGGGGTCCAGCACGATGGAGAATTATCTGAAGCGGGGCGGATATGCCACGGCGGAAAAGGCCTTGAAGACGATGAGTTCCGACGAGTTGATCGGTGAGGTCAAGAAATCAGGGCTCCGGGGCCGCGGCGGGGCCGGGTTCCCTACCGGCATGAAGTGGAGCTTTGTGCCGCGCCAGTCATCGAAGCCGAAGTACATCGTGTGCAACGCCGACGAAAGCGAGCCCGGGACCTGCAAGGACAGGCCCCTGCTGGAGTACGATCCACACCAGCTAATCGAAGGAACCGTTATTGCCGGCCGCGCCATTGAATCTCACCAGGGATACATTTACATCCGGGGCGAGTATCGCTACCTCTTCAATATCGTGAGCCGAGCGATCGAGGAAGCTTACGCCCGGGGCTTTCTCGGAAAGAATGTGTTCGGCAGTGGCTGGGATTTTGATCTGACCGCCCACACCGGCGCCGGCGCCTACATCTGCGGTGAGGAAACGGCGCTGCTGGAATCTCTGGAAGGAAAGCGTGGCTATCCCCGCATCAAGCCGCCGTTTCCGGCCGTCGTGGGGCTCTACGGGTGTCCGACCGTGGTCAACAACGTGGAGACCCTCTCAGCGATCCCTCACATCATCAAGAATGGCGGCGATTGGTATGCCAAGTTCGGGCCGGAGAAAAATGGCGGAACGCGAATCTTCTCGGTGAGCGGTCATGTCCGGACTCCGGGAAATTATGAGGTGCCGATGGGAACCACCCTGCGGACCCTGATTGAAGATTTTGCGGGAGGGATCCGCGAAGGGCATCACCTCAAAGCCATTATCCCGGGAGGTTCATCAACACCCATTCTTCCGGCGGGCAAGATTGACACGCCGCTCACGTTTGAAGCGGTCGCCAAGGCTGGCTCGATGTTGGGTTCCGGCGCGGTCATCGTGATGGACGAAACCACGTGCATCGTCCGCGTGGCCCAGGTGCTGTCAAAATTTTATGCCCATGAATCCTGTGGATGGTGCGTTCCGTGCCGCGAAGGCACGAGCTGGATGAAGAAGATTTTCAACCGGTTCCACGCCGGATTCGGGCGGCGGGAGGACATTGAACTGCTTGACAGCGTGGCCCGGAAGATTCTGGGGCACACCCATTGCCCGCTGGGGGATGCCGCCGCCATGCCGGTTATGAGCGCGATTCAGCACTTTCGGACGGAGTTCGAAGACCATCTGAAACTGGGCGCCTGCCCGCTTGAAAAGGAATTGGCGACGGTGTAGCGGTTTAATCTTTTTCGTAGGAGCGCCCGCCGCGGCGGATGCCCTTACATCTGATCGTGGCGATCATCAACTGACATTATGTCCGAGACAGTTACTCTCACCATCAATGAAAAACAGATCACCGTTCCCGCCGGGACGCTGCTCATCGAGGCTGCCCGTCAGCAGGATATCCGGATACCGTCTTTTTGTTACGTCAAGGACCTGGCACTGCAGGCGGCCTGTCGGATGTGCCTGGTGGAAATTGAAAAGGCCCCGAAATTACAGGTGGCCTGCACCACCGTGTGCATGAACGGCATGGTGGTGCGGACCGAATCCCAGCCGGTGATTGAGGCCCGCCGGGCGGTCCTTGAATTCATCCTGACCAACCATCCGCTCGATTGCCCCGTGTGCGATAAGGGGGGCGAGTGTGAATTGCAGGACATGACCTTCAAGTATGGTCCCGGAACCAGCCGGTTCATTGAGGAGAAGGAGCATCAACCGGAACAACAGGTTTCGCCCATCATTTTTTTCGACGCCCCCCGGTGCATCTTATGCTACCGCTGCGTGCGCATCTGTGATGAAGGAATGGATGTCAAGGCCTTGGAGCCGATCGGCCGCGGCGTCAAGACCATCATCGGCACGGGGCACGATACCCTGGACTGTGAGGATTGCGGCAATTGCATCGACATCTGCCCGGTGGGGGCGATCACGTCAAACCAGTACCGCTACAAGACCCGCCCCTGGGAACTAAAGTATTTTGGCACCGTGTGCACCCACTGCTCGAACGGGTGCAAAACCACCCTGTCGGTGCGCAACAATGAGATCATCCGGGCCAACAACCGGGATCGGACTGGCATCAACGAGGAGTTTCTTTGTGTGAAGGGACGCTTTGGATTTGATTATGTGGGGAGCGGGGATCGGTTGAAGACGCCGCTGGTTCGCCGCGGCGGAGCCTTGCAGCCGGCCTCCTGGGAGGAGGCCATTGAGTATGTCGCGGATCGGCTGGGCGAAATCCGGAAGAAGAACGGACCGGACTCCATCGGGGCCCTCGCATCTCCCCGGTTGACCAACGAAGAGAATTACCTGATTCAGAAATTCATGCGACAGGTTGTGGGGACGAACAACCTCGATCATCACCGCACCGGCGACTACGCTTCGCTGGAGGTCGCTCTGGCCAGGCAGCAGAAGCCGGATGCGCTGCTGAACGTTGATCAAATCAAGACCGCCAAGACTCTCCTGGTGATTGGGGATGACGCGACCACACAGCAGCCCCTGGTGGCCTACAATATTCGTTTCGCCGTCCGGCGGCATGATGCCCGCGTCTTCATCATCAATTCAAACGCAATCAAACTGCTTCGAAAAGCCACCGCCTCTTTGATTGTGAAGCAGGGGTCTGAACCGGCGCTGATGGCCTATCTGGCCCGGCGCGACGGCGCCACCCTGGAGAAAGTGGCATTGGAGTCCGGACTTTCCCGGGAAGCGATCGAGTCCTTTGAAAGTGAACTTCGTGCTTCGAACGATGTTGCCATTATCTTCGGGGCTGAGATACGCGGGTCGGCGATTCACGACCTCGTGGATTTTGCTGCTACTCTGGACGGGACCTCCCGCTACCTGGCGCTTTCGGATTTCGCAAATTCACGCGGGGCCATGGACATGGGCATCGCCCCGAATCTGCTTCCGGGATATGCCCCCGTGGCCGGAGAATCGACCCGTGCCCGCTTTGAAGAGGTCTGGCATGGCCACCTCCCGGCCCAGCGCGGCCTCTCGGAGCTTGAAATGATGAGCGCCATCCCTGCCGGGCGATTGAAGGCGCTGCTCCTTTTCGGCGCCAATCCCGTGAAGAAGTCCTCAGACCTGCCGTCTCTTCCCCGACAGTCAGTCCCGGCCGAAACACTAGAAAAGCTGGATCTGTTGGTTGTTTCTGATATGTTTCTTACCGAAACTGCAAGGCTCGCCCACGTTGTTTTACCCGCCGCCTCCTTTGCTGAAAAGGAAGGGACGATGACCAACTGCGGCGGGCAGGTGCAGCGACTCGTTCGTTCCTTGTTACCGCCGGGTGAGGCGAAACCCGAATTGGATATGATCGTTGAGCTCGCGCGGGCCTGCGGGGCGCCCGGCTGGATGCACATCCCCTGGAGTGCCGTCTTGAAGGAAATCGCTGTGGTCAATCCGGGATATGCCGGGGTAACGCCTCGTGACATCATGCAGGGAATCATCCCCCAAACAGTCCTGGCGGCATCCCGGGAGGCTTTGCCGGACAGTGCTGAATTGGACGCCCTGGCCCGGTCGATCCTACCCAATACCAGTCGATCCCTTTACGCCTCAGGCTCTCTGGCTTTGCACTGTCCCACACTGGTCGAGCTTGAGCCGCGTGCGAAGGTGCAGCAGACCTTTGTAGAGACTTATCAGATGTAGCACGACCGGTTGCCTCAATCTCGATTCTTGAACGTTTTTCTCGAAGCTCATGACTGAATTTTCCCTGTTTCTTCTGGGCACCACTGTGAAGTGCATCGTGGTCATTGCGGTGCTCATTGGAGCGGTGGCCTACACGACCTGGCTGGAACGAAAGGTGGTGGCGCATCTCCAGATCCGTTGGGGCCCGTCCCGGGTGGGCTGGCATGGACTCCTTCAGCCCATTGCCGACGTGCTGAAGCTGCTGCTTAAGGAAGACATGACCCCGGGACAGGCATCGAAGTTTATTTATGTCCTTGCCCCGTTTATCGCCTTCGTTCCCGCGGCGCTCTCCATCACGGTGATCCCGTTTGGCAGTGTGGCCCATTTTGGGTCGAAGGCCGTTCGATTCCAGATTACCGATCTGAATGTCGGCATCCTGTTTATTTTTGCCGTGACTTCGCTGGGCGTGTATGGCGTGGCGCTGGGGGGGTGGGCCTCCAATAACAAATACTCCCTGATGGGTGGATTGCGTTCCTCAGCCCAGATGATCAGTTATGAGTTGTCCCTGGGTCTGTCCATCGTGAGCGTCCTCCTGGTGACGGGGACATTGAGCCTGGGTCAAATTGTGGATCTCCAGGGGGGGCGGTGGTTTGGAATAATTCCCAAGTGGAACATCTTTGTGTTCCCGCTGTTCATCAGCTTCTTCACGTACTTTGTCAGCGCCATTGCCGAGACGAATCGTTTGCCATTCGATTTGCCGGAGGCCGAGAATGAGCTGGTGGCCGGGTTTCACACCGAATACAGTTCAATGAAATTCGGGATGTTTTTCCTGACGGAATACATCAACATGATCACGGTCTCGGCGATTGCCACGACGCTTTTCTTTGGCGGCTGGCATGGTCCGACCTTTGGACCGGTGTGGTTGCGCGGGCTTCTCCCTCTGTTTTGGTTTGGGTCGAAGATCGTGGCCTTTTTGCTTTTCTATATCTGGACGCGGGGAACACTGCCGCGTTTCCGGTATGACCAATTGATGGCATTCGGCTGGAAATTCCTGGTGCCACTCTCTCTGGCCAATGTCGTTTTGACCAGCCTGGTGGTGGCCTGGCGGGGCTGAGGGTTCTCGTGAACCCGGAAGGGAATCGCCGAGTGAGCCCTCCGTACCGCCGGTCCGGCCTGGTGCCGCCCCACATTTGAAAGCGTCATCGCGGACAGAGTTACTGATGCAGACGATCGTGTTTTTTATCTTTGCGTTTATTGCGGTTGCGGCTGCGATCAACATGTTGGTCCAGAAGCATCCCATCCACAGTGCCATGTCACTCATCGTGGTGATGGCGATGCTTTCGATTTTCTACGTGATGCTCTATGCGGAGTTTCTCGCCGTCGTCCAGGTGATCGTCTATGCGGGGGCCATCATGGTGCTGTTTGTGTTTGTCATCATGTTGCTGAACCCGAGGGAAGAGGACCACAGGACGCGGCAGAACCGTTTCTTGCTGGGGGTTGGCGTTCCGCTCGGCCTGTGCCTGCTGACAGAACTGGCCGTCCTCTTCAAGCGGGGCCTGCCGGGAGGGGGCGGGTCCGGCACGCAACTCATGGGGACGACGGAAGCCGTGGGCCGCGTCCTGTTTACTGACTACTTGTTGCCCTTCGAATTTATCTCAGTCTTGATCCTGATCGCCATCCTGGGTGCCGTGGTCCTGACAAAGCGGGAGTTGTAAGCGAAATCCTGAAGAGACGTCCCGGCGGGGCGTCTCACGGAAAGAGAATGTGACGATGGTTCCATTGAATTATTTTCTGATTCTTGCGGCCATCCTCTTCTCGCTGGGCGTGATTGGCTTCGTGATGAAGCGCAACCTCATCACCATGTTCATGTCGATCGAGTTGATGTTGAACTCCGTCAACCTGACCTTTGTTGCTTTTTCACGCCACATCAACGTGCTGAGCGGACAGATCTTCGTGTTCTTTGTGATGGTGATTGCGGCTGCGGAAGCGGCGGTGGGACTGGCCATCATTGTGGCCTTTTACCGGAACCGCGAATCCTTGAATGTGGACGAAGTGGATCGGATGAAGTTGTAACCCGATCGTCATGTGGCGCCCACCGGGTGTTCATCCCCCGGAGGGCGCATGAATGCACACCCCGATGAGTGCGGGTTTGCGGCACCCGGCCGGGGTGGATCTCCTCAGACAACATGAATTCAGCGACACACCTTTGGCTCATTCCACTCCTCCCCTTGATGGGCGCTGCCTTGAACGGACTCCTGGGCCGCCGGCTCTCGAAAACCTGGGTCTCAATCATCGCCGTCGGCAGCACGGCACTTTCGTTCGGGCTCGTCATATTCGAAATCGTGACGCTGATTGATTCCTTCCCGTTGATCGAGCGGCACTTCACCTGGATCCAGGCAGGTGCTCTCCGAGTCGGGTATGACCTGCTTTTAGACCCTTTGTCCTCGGTCATGACCCTGGTGGTGACGGGAGTCGGATTGTTGATTCACGTTTACAGCATCGGATACATGGCCCATGAGGAAGGTCCCCATCACGGTGGCTACTATCGCTTTTTTTCCTACATCAACCTCTTCATGTTTGCCATGCTGACTCTGGTTCTGGCGAACAATTACGTGCTGATGTTTGTCGGCTGGGAGGGAGTGGGCCTCTGTTCATATCTGCTCATAGGTTTCTATTTCCGTAAGAAGAGCGCTTCCGACGCCGGGAAAAAGGCCTTCATCACCACTCGCATCGGAGATTTTGGATTCTCCCTCGGAGTGTTCTTCATTTTTTGGCTTTTCGGAACCTTTGATTTTCAACCCATTTTTCAGAAGGCCGCGAGCATGGCCGTGGAGCCGATGCACTCGTGGGGAGCCCTCACCATCATCACGCTGCTGCTCTTCATGGGGGCCACGGGCAAATCCGCCCAGCTTCCACTTTACGTCTGGCTCCCCGATGCGATGGAGGGGCCGACACCGGTCAGCGCGTTGATCCACGCAGCCACGATGGTGACCGCGGGCGTGTACATGATTGCACGCTCGAACGTCCTTTTCTCGCACGCACCCTTCACGCTTCTGGTCGTGGCCATTGTCGGGGCGATCACCGCCTTGTTTGCGGGGACGATCGGACTGGTCCAAAAGGACATGAAGCGGATTTTGGCCTATTCAACGATCAGCCAGCTCGGCTACATGTTCCTGGCCTGCGGGGTGGGCGCCTATACGATGGGGATTTTCCACCTGATGACCCATGCCTTTTTCAAGGCTCTGCTCTTTCTGGC
>JBAVHJ010000484.1:0-3517 GCA_049685715.1 Terriglobia bacterium
GTTCTTTGAGGAGGGCGCCCGCCTGTCTCCAGAGACTACTGAAGAACTGCTCCTCCTGGCTGAACAAGCCCGAAGACAAGCCGTTGAATTATGGCAATTCACGCATCTCATCGCAGAGAACTTCTCCGTGGAGCAGAAGCTCAACCTGGTGGAAGCGATGTGGACCCTTATCTATATCGACGGGAAACTTGATATGAGGGAAGACAACTTGATCCATAAGCTCTCGACCCTGCTGGGTTTGCGACATAGTGAACTCATCGAAACCAAGTTACGAGTACTGCGGCAGAAGGGAAGCAACGAGTCTGATCTACCTCCAATTTCCCATTGAATTCAGGATCCACCTGATCCCTTGCCCCCGGGTGAAGGATTCATAGTTGTCGATTTAAGTCTCTGAGTATGGTATAAGCAAAGGAACTCAATTTACATATGGCTATAAACTATATTAAAAGGAAGTGAGACACTCTCCCTATGGATACCAAGAGACTACTTACTGTAGCAAAACGAATTGAAGTTTTAGAAGGCCAGCTGGCGAGCCTGAAGAACGAAGCCCGCCAGATTGTGGCCGGTCAGCTGGCATCCCCGCTTCGAAAGGGAAAGAAGATGTCGGCGGCGGCTCGAAGAAAGATATCCGAAGCGATGAAAAGACGGTGGGCGGTGATTAAGAAGAAATCCTAGGCAGGTTTTCCGGTGTTCTTGGCGGTATTCCTGCAAGAAGATGATATGAGCAGTGGAGGGGGAGTAGGTATTCAGGATTGAACCTGGCAAGAGTCATTTTGCCGGGACTAAGTGCAGTCCAAGAGCCTTGAAATCTCCTCCGCCTCTTTCAGCTTACCTTCCTACGGTTCAGAAGTCCCACCCACTCCTCCCCAGCTCGCAATCCTTCCTTCCTCTTCGACATAACAAAGAGAATCATGCGGTGGCCGGATTAATCATGGTTAGGGATGGACTCGTAAAGAAGAAAAGACTCGTTTTGAGCCGCTATCTCTGTGTTTCGGAGGCAGGACTCTGGCAGGATTATGGTGGAGGCGGCGGGAGTCGAACCCGCGTCCGAAAATGATCCACTTCAAGAGACTACATGCTTAGCCCATTCATTTCTTCCGCGACGGCCTGCGCCGCCGTGAAAAGATGTCACCAACCTTCTCATGAACGGGCAAGAGCAAAGGTCAGCCAGCCCTGAGTTTTCGATTCCGGAGGCGGGCGCTGCCGGAACTTATCCCGCTAAGTCGACGTCCCGTTCCCGTGCGCGGGCTCACGGGGCGGAACGCGCTACTTAATTAATTAAGCAGCGAGGGCCAATTCAGTGTTGGCAGTTGTTTGTTTGTCACGGGTTTTACGAGGAACGCGACCACCTCGGCATGCCTCTCGAGCTTCACGATTCCCGTCGAAACCGTTTCGCCCCCTCCTCGGTCGAAGGCCCCGGCCGGTGTTAACCCCCCCCTTCACTAAAGCAAGGACTTATCCTCAAAGCAGGGGCTGCCGTTCTCACGGGGACATTGACATCCTAAGATTAGCATTGGAAGGGAGGGGAGTCAAGGCAGGGGGGGAACTCCAATTGACAGTCATCTTCTTGCTGAGCTATAGTGCCATTCGCTTATCTGCGTGCAGGAGTGGCGGAACTGGCAGACGCACCAGACTCAAAATCTGGCGGATCTTTGATCCTTGAGGGTTCAATTCCCTCCTCCTGCACCATGAAAGTTTAGAAGGCTTACTGCACATCCTTCGGCAAAGACCCCCCTGAAAATCGCGCGATGACTGTTTTGGCGCCGGATTGACCGTCGGCATTTGACAGAAGTGCCCTGAGATTGCATTATTGCATGCGCAACTGATCTTCTTGTCTGTCGCTCCTCAGAGGGGTATAATTCCCTTGAATTTCGGCTTTGTGTTTGAACGGTCCCTTCCCCCCGGTTCGGCTGGCTTTATGAACGAGAGTGATTCCCCATGCGCCAACTTCCCTCACGCCAAAAATCACTTGCACTCTCACGGATTAGTGTCGCGTCAGGTGGGTTCCCGGTAGCGGAAGCCAATGGGAAGGGTGTGGGAATGGAGGTGGCAGGACGTTTTTCCGGCATGGACATTTTGACCCGCCCTGGATTAGGCTGCGGCGGGGGCGGGGTTTGTAGTACCTTTGTTTTGTTTCGCTCTTTCTGTAACACAGTGAAATCAAATACGTTGTTCTGCTGAGCGACAACAATCTGCAATCGGAATAGGCCGCCGTGGCCGCAGGGGTTGGTTTTTGGCCCTCCGGAGGTCTAATACGAGTTATCCATTAGTTAGGCCGAATTGTCAGAGGGTTAGTCGGTGACCTTTGGGCTACTTTTGAAGAGTATCACTAGGCGATTCATTGTATTGAGCCTCTTGATCAACTTTTTTGTGTTTTGGCCATTGTGCGGATGGTTGGTGTTGCACGCATTTGGAAGCAGATTCTGGGCCTTGATGGCACCGATCGCCCCGCTTTATATGGGGATCATCTATCTTCGTATGGCATTTTTGAAGTTGGCGTTGATTGGAATTCTTCCTTCCATCGGGGTTTCTCTTTTGAGCTTTTATGCGTTGAGGAAACAGACACTCCTGCTCGTGTTGCTTAGTCACTTGGTCCTAGTGTTTTACTGGTGTACAAGTCTCTTTATGATCGCGATTTTGGTTTAGCAAACCAGAGCTGCGTCCCGAGAGGATGGAGCAAGTGTGATTCCTCAATTATCTGCAAGCGCCCCAATCATCATCGGCCTAACCCGCGCGTGCACCCGACCGGCTCGAGAAGCCAAAGCGCGCCGGGCGGGTGACGCGCTAGTCGTTAGGCATCTCGTGGAAAGTGGTTAGCAGGGGAGCAGATTTGTGGTCCTGCTGCCATGGTTTTGCTGGAAGCGGGTTCTTAAACTCTCGGCTAGTAATTTATGATTATCGATTCCTTAAACGCGTTCCCACTAGCTTAGGCTGAGTGCCAATCCCTCAGGGAAAATTATATGAAAAAGAAGGTTTGGATTGCGTTTGTCCTATGTCAAGTACTGGGTACCACAATTCCACTTTTCACGAATATCCACTCGAACATACTGCCGGCTTTTGGGATAGTGTTCTTGGCACCTGGAATTCTTGTGCTATTCCTTTTTCCCGAGCTCTCGCTCAAAATCGGCATGGCTCTCTCAATTCCAATTAATTTTGTGTGCTGGTATTTCGCCTTTCGAAATTGGCGATCTGGTAAAGGACAATCACAATGACGGTTTAACCACGCTCGCTTTGCAGCAAATCTCACTGTTCTTCACTGGTCAGCTGATCATCGATGTGTGAACGTCGAGGGCTAATTGAGAAGAAGTGGCGATTCCGGATTTTTCATCGAATGCCTAACCCGCGCGTGCACCCGGCCGGCGCATAAGGCAAGAGCGCGCCGGACGGGTGACGCGCTGGTCGTTAGGCCGAATTGTCAGAGGGTTAGTCGGTGACCTTTGGGCTACTTTTGAAGAGTATCACTAGGCGATTCATTGTATTGAGCCTCTTGATCAACTTTTTTGTGTTTTGGCCATTG
>JBAVHJ010000485.1:0-5402 GCA_049685715.1 Terriglobia bacterium
ACCTTCACCTTTCCACGAATGTCCGGCATTACCAGCCGACCTCGCAACACCTCATGTTTCATGACGAATACGCTTTCCTCTTCAAATCAGCCTTCAAACCCTAGCCCTGAAAGAGCCTTAACGACGAAGGAGCACTCCATGCCCGAAGAAAAAGCCATTCAATCCACTCCCGGCGATTTCGCGCTCACGCGGCGCGAATTTGTCACGACGGTCAGCACGGCGGCCGCGACCACGGCGGTGCTGTCGACGGTGGATCTTGGCGTCATCGACACTCCCCTGATGGCCGCTGAGACCATGCAAGTCGACAAGTTCCACTCGCTGATCCTGCTGAAGGTTAACGGGGAAAACCACCGGGTGGTCGTTGACAATCGGGCCACGTTGGCGGACGTGCTGCGCAACGAGTTGGGCCTCACCGGCACCAAGATCGGCTGCTCGCGCGGCGAATGCGGGGCCTGCACCGTCATCATGGATGGCCGGGCACATTATTCCTGCTCGATACTCGCCGTCGACGCCCAGCATTCCGAGATCGAAACCATCGAGGGCCTCGCGAAGGGTGACCAGTTGCATCCCCTCCAGGAAGCTTTCATCAAGCACGATGCCATGCAGTGCGGCTTTTGTATCCCCGGCCAGTTGATGGCACTGAAGGCGGCCATCGGGCGCAATCCCAACTTGTCGCGGGAGGAAATTCGTTACGCCATCTCCGGCAATGTCTGCCGGTGCGGCTGCTACTCCAACATCCTCGACGCCGCCGAAGAAGCACAGCGAATGATGAAGAAGGTTTGAGGGCATCTCACGAAGGCCCGGGATGGACTGAAAGAGCGAATCCATCCCGGCTACCAAGACTTTATAAAGAGATGATCTGGGAATTGAGATCGAAGATTTCGAACGAACCATCAGAAAGGCCATCATCATGATTGACGACGAAAAAGTTCAGCCACCGGTTCTGCCGGGGCAGGATCAGGAATACGAAGAAAGTGAAGTCAACATCGAAGGCCGGCGGGTCATGGTGCGGACACGCAAGGTTCCGCCCCTGCCCGACTGGTCCAAAACGGAGATCGTGGGCCAGCCGGTCGCCCGCGTGGATGGGATTGACAAGGTGACCGGCCGCGCCAAATACACCTCCGACATCCTGTTGCCGCATATGCTTTACGCCGTGGCCATCCGAAGCGAGTTTCCCCACGCCCGCGTGAAAAGCATCTCAACAGAGAAAGCACTCGCCCATCCCGGGGTCCATGACCTCCTGCTCCCGAAGGATGTGGAGCGATATGCCATGGGTAATCCTTTCGCGGGGACGCTTCCCTTGCTGACCCTGGAGCCGAAATATACCGGCGAGGAAATCGCCGTGATTGCCGCCGAGACCGAACTCCAAGCCGAGGATGCCGCGCGCCTGATCCAGGTTGATTACGAACCCCTGCCCTTTGTGCTTGATCCGGAAACCTCCATGAGCGATCAATCCCCGGTCAAATTTTTTCCCGAAGGCAATTTCACCGGAGGCGGATTTGGGCAGCGAAAAATCGGCCAGCCTTCGGTGCATACGCGTGGAGATCTCGAGGCTGGTTTCAAAGAAGCCGACCACATCTTCGAGGAGACGTTTCGCACCGAACCCCAACAACATGCCTGCATGGAAGTCCACGGCACCGTCGCCTCCTGGGATGGAGATCATTTGATGGTGTGGGAGTCGACGCAAGGGGTGTTTGGAGTGCAGGAGGAAATCTCGCGTGTTTTCAAGCTACCCATGAACGATGTCCGGGTCATCGGCACGCACATGGGGGGCGGATTTGGCAGCAAGGGGGGCGCCGGCAAGCAGACCATGCTGGCCGTGCTCATGGCCCGACGCACCGGCCGTCCGGTTAAGATGGTGCTTTCACGGCACGAGGATTTCATGGGAGTGTACCGGCCCGCCTCCATCCAGCATTACAAAGTGGGAGTGAAGAATGACGGCCGCCTCACCGCCATCGAAATGAAATCCATCAATGCGGTGGGGGCTTATACCAGCGGTTCCATGTGGGGCAATTCGAGCCCCATGACACAACAGATGTATGCCTGCGCGAACGTCCGGACTGAAGACAACGCCGTGTTCACCAACACCCCTCCTCCGGGGGCGATGCGCGGGCCCAGCAACGTCCAGAATTCCTGGGGGCTGGAGCAGTTAATGGACCTGATCGCGCACAAACTCAACATGGATCCCGTTGAGTTGCGTATGCGCAACGACGTTAAGGTCGACCAGGTTACTCATCAGCCTTATCATAGCAAGGGCCTGGCGGAATGTTTTAAACTGGGTGCTGAAAAATTTCATTGGGATGAAAAACGCCGGCGCAAAAATGATTCCGCCGGAATTAAGAAACATGGTGTCGGGATGGCATCCCAAATCTGGGGCGGTGGGGGTGGTCCTCCGGCGACCGCGATTGTCAAGATCAACCAGGACGGCTCGATTAACCTGCTGACGGGAGCCGCCGACATCGGGACCGGCACGCGCACCGTCATGTCTCAAATCTGCGCTGAAGAGTTGGGCGTCCCGGTGGACCGGATTCATGTAACCAATGCCGATACGGAAACCACGCCTTACACGCTGCCGAGCTACGGCTCCATCACTCTCGCTTCCAGTGGGCCGGCGGTCCGCTCAGCCGCGAATGATGCCAAGCGGCAATTGTTCGATCTGGCGGCGGGCTCATTGGGAGTGAAGCCGGATGAGTTGAGCTCCAAAGACGGATTTATTTTCGTCACGGCCCAACCCGACAAACGAATGAAATTTGAAGTGGCGGCTGGGGCGATGCCCGAACGCACGCTGGTGGGACGAGGCTATCGGGGTCCCAATCCCAAGGGTCAATCGCTGAACGCCTTCGGGGCGCAGTTCTGCGAAGTGGAAGTGGACACGCAGAGCGGCGAAGTGAAGGTGCTCAAGTTTGTCGCAGCCCATGATTCGGGACGCGTGATCAATCCAAACACTTTTGCAAGCCAGGTCAAAGGGGGCATTACCATGGGGACAGGATACGCCCTCTCGGAGCGGCGTTTGATCGACAAAAACACCGGCGTTCCGGTCACCGCCTCACTGCTGGAGTACCGGCCTCCGACCTCGCTGGACGCTCCCGTCGACATCGAGGTGTACAGCGTGGACGTACCCTATACGGCGAACAATATTGGCGCCAAGGGCGTCGGCGAGCCCCCGCTAATCGCCACCGCGCCCGCCATCGCTAACGCTGTATTCCATGCCACCGGGGTGCGCGTGAAGTCAAATCCCATCACACCGGAAAAGATTATTGATGGGTTGAAAAATTTAGGAAGTGGGACATAGGGTATGGCACTGAATTTCACGGCGAACCGCTGTTAGATCCGCCGTGCGCTTTTGAAATGCATCCGGAAATGTAAAATACGTGGAACAAACAGCCCCCGGCGAGAAAGACGCTCGCCGGGGCTACCAAAGCGAATCATTTGAATTATCACGGAGTCCATCATGAGAGCTTTTGAATATTTCGCGCCGCAACAACTCGCGGATGTTATCCGCACCTTGAGCACGGCTGGAGGGAATGCGCAGGTTTGCGCCGGCGGGACCGACATCCTCGGACGACTGAAGGATGGCGTGGATTCAACGGACAAGCTGGTGTGCCTGAAGACACTGCCCGAAATGCGTTATGTCCACGAATCGAACGACGGGGTCCGGATCGGAGCTCTCGCCTCGCTCTCTGCAATCGAAGAGCACCCCATCATCCGGAAGTCGTTTCCGTTGCTCGTCGAGGCCCTCTTTGTTACGGCCGCGCCGCAGATCCGGAACCAGGCCACGCTGGGCGGTTCGATCTGCCAGCGGCCTCGATGCTGGTACCTGCGCGGACCCTTCGATTGCCTGAGAAAGGGAGGGGCGAAGTGTTTTGCGGTGGACGGAGAGAATAAGTATCACGCCATCCTGGGCGGACATCTGTGTTACATCGTGCATCCTTCCGATACCGCGACGGCGCTGTTGGCATTGAATGCTTCGGTGAAAATCCAGGGCTCCAAGGGGGAGAAGACGGTGCCCCTGGACAAATTCTTCGTCGGTCCCGAAGTCAACATCCTGAAGGAGAACATCCTGGAGGATGACGAGATCCTCACCGAGGTCTTTATCCCGACGCCACCCGCAGGCGCCCGCGGCGCATTCAGCAAATCCCGCGAGCGGCAGTCGTATGACTTCGCCCTGGCTTCGGCAGCCGTTCAATGCACGATGAAGAACGGGGTTTGCGGCGATGTGCGCGTCGTGCTGGGCGGAGTCGCTCCCATCCCCTGGCGCTCTCTCGAAGCCGAAGAGGAATTGCGAGGCAAGAAGCTCGATCTGAAAACAATCGAGCGCGCGGCCGCTGCGGCCGTGCGGAAGGCCAAGCCCATGGCCCAGAACGCTTACAAGGTGGATCTCACGCGGCAGCTCCTCTCGAAATCGCTTTCTCAAATCCTGGCATAGAATCTGTGGAGTGCGGAACTTCATTTCCGCTTTCTCAATTGTCACTCTCTATTCACAGCTCCGTTATAGCTTCTGCCATCCATAGAGCGGCACTCGAGAGGCCGCCATCCCACCTGCTTGAAATGTTTTCCCTCCGTTGCTTATGATCTCCAAACGTGGCATTATTTTTTAGCTCAGACCTTTCCGGGGTGTTGCTCAAACGACTTCTTGAAGAACCGGCTTGCTGCAAGCCTGTTCAATTGACAGGCCCGCAGGGGCGGCGCGATACTCGGCATGGGGTTGTACACGGCCTTCGGTAAATGAGTTTCTGCGGTGAAGGCCTCTTCCAAGCGAAATCTCTAATCTCATCGGAACAACTTGATCGTGTACGTGCGGGATGTCACGGAACTTATGCACTCCGAAACGTTGTTGCCCACCGATAGGACAAGGAGGTCTCATGAAGAAATATCTGGCAGAGCTCATCGGAACGTTCACGCTTGTTTTTTTGGATGTGGAACCGCAGTGATAGCGGGTAAAAATGTTGGTTTCCTGGGGATCGCGTTCGCATTCGGCTTCGCTCTGATCGCCATGGCCTATGGGATCGGACCCATCTCCGGGTGCCACATCAACCCGGCCGTCAGCCTCGGGGTATATACCGACGGACGCATGGACGGCAAAAACCTGGTCGGTTACATTGCCGGCCAGATTCTCGGCGCCCTTGCGGCGGCGGGAGTGCTGGCGACGATCGCGAGTGGTCTTCTCACCGGATACAGCATCACCGGGAGCGGCCTGAGACAGAACGGCTGGGGCGAAGGGTACCTGGGAGGATACGGGTTGACCGCAGCGATTGTTTTTGAGTTTGTTGCCACTCTGCTCTTTCTCATTGTGATTCTGGGTTCAACCCAGACGGGCGCGCCTTCCCAAATGGCAGGTCTTGCGATCGGAATCACACTGGTGGTGATCCATATCCTCAGAATCAACATTACCGGTGTATCCG